>JAKJAB010000630.1:432-674 GCA_022707725.1 Chloroflexota bacterium
ACGACGACAGCACATCTACGACATCAAAAAGCTGTATTGAACCTATGATGATCGACACTCAAAAAGGACAGGCGCCGCTGACAGAACGGGTTACGTTTCTGCGGTCCTTGCCGCTGTTTACCGGGCTGAACGGCGAGGAACTGCGCTTCCTGGCGGGGGAAGCGCAGGCGCGCGCCTACGCAGCCGGGGCGATCATCTGTCACGCGGGCGAACCAGGATACACCTGTCACATCATCACCATA
>JAKJAB010000631.1:0-267 GCA_022707725.1 Chloroflexota bacterium
TCGGCATCGCGTTGGCAGCTGTTTTCGGCCGGCACATCCATTTTTGTCATGTCTCGCGCCGGTCCGAAATTGAATTGATTGCCCGCGCGAAAGAACGCGGCTTACCCGTCACCTGCGAGGTCACACCGCACCACCTGTTCCTGAATGAAAACGATGCCCGCCGGCTTGGACCCTACGGGGACATGCGCCCTGCCCTGGCTTCTTCCGGCGACCAGGCCGCGCTCTGGGAGCACATCAACAGCACGGTTGACTGTATCGCCAGCGACC
>JAKJAB010000631.1:277-660 GCA_022707725.1 Chloroflexota bacterium
GAAGGCGCGCCGCCTGGCGTCCCGGGTTTGGAATCCACCCTGCCGCTGATGCTGACAGCTGTAGCCCAGGGCCGCCTGAGTGCCGTCCGCCTGGAGGAACTGCTCGCGCGCAACCCGCGCCGGATTTTTAATTTGCCGGAACAGCCGGAGACCTGGGTAGAGGTGGATCCGGAGGCTGAGTTTGTTTTCCCGGAACACCCACTCTACACCAAATGCGGCTGGTCTCCTTTCGAAGGAATGCGCCTGCGCGGCAGAATTACGCGCGTTGTACTGCGCGGGCGGGAAGTCGTCCGCGATGGCATTGTATTGAACTATCAAAAATTATAATTTTTCACCTTTGGAGCAAACAACATGATGACCGAAAACCCCGAACCTCTCTTCAA
>JAKJAB010000632.1:0-293 GCA_022707725.1 Chloroflexota bacterium
GGGGTATCCCCAACAAGACACCTTGTTAAAACAAATCACGCGTTAGGGGGCAACTCGCCCCCATTTGCATTCTAATGGCCTGCACGCGATACAAATGCGCCGCGCCCTCCATGATGCGCCGCCCGGCGTCGGCAACGCGGCGATTCTCCGGCGACTCGAGTTCCGTCCCGCGCACCCAATCGTTGAATGCGCCCATCGCCGGGCCGCACCAGATTTGGTAGTCCACCTCGCGGCCCGGTTCGCCGACGATGCCCCAACGCGTCGCCTGGCCCAGATACCAACGGAAGATCAGC
>JAKJAB010000632.1:382-656 GCA_022707725.1 Chloroflexota bacterium
GAAGTCGATGCAATCCGCCCACACCGCGTCGAGATCGCGCTTGAAGATCTGCTGCTCCAATTTCTGCCGTTCCGCCGCCGGAATCGCTTCGATGCTATCATAAGTCTGGTAGATCTCGTACAGCTTGCGCGCGCGCATGGGGAACATCGTCCCGCGCTTGAGCACTTGCAGGTTGACGCCCATCTCGAACATGTCGGCGGCGGGGGCCATGGTCACTTCGGCCTGAGAGGCTTCGGCCAGCATGCGCCGGACCGTGTCCGACGAACCGCTTTCG
>JAKJAB010000633.1 GCA_022707725.1 Chloroflexota bacterium
GTCTCGGTACAGCGGGATGAATCCGCCATTCAACAAGCCATCCGTCGCTTGGGATGGCGCGTCTATGGCACTACTTCCCCCGCAAGCGAGCTCTCTCTGCGCCAAGCTCTCCTTGCCTATCGGGACGAATACCTGGTCGAACGCAATTTCGGGCGGCTGAAAGGCAAGCCGCTGAGCTTAACCCCTATGTACCTGGAAGACGATCGACGGGCCACCGGCTTGATCCGCTTGTTGTCGGTTGGCTTGCGGGTCTTGACCTTACTCGAACACGTGGCACGTTGCAGTCTGGCAGAGACAGGTGAAAAACTGCGCGGCTTGTATGCCGGTAACCCGATGCGAGCCACGGATCGGCCCACGACCGAAGCGCTGCTGCAAGGTTTCTTCGTCACACTTGGCGAGCAAACCTATTGTCATCTGACGCCACTTTCCGAGTTGCAGTTGAAAATCCTCCACCTGCTAGGCTTTCCGGCAGGCATCTACACCGGGCTCGCGGATCATTCTGCCAATCCGCCCTGAAAATGAGCGAACCGAAAGTTAACTATCTATGCAATGCAAGTGGCCTCTTTGGAAGCTGAGAAGGGCAGAAGACAACTGCTTGCCTCGGGGGGACATTTTTCAACTTGAGGGCGTGCGTGTTGACAAG
>JAKJAB010000634.1:0-402 GCA_022707725.1 Chloroflexota bacterium
ATGCCCTCTGGCCGTCGACCACCGCCTTCTTGAAGTAGGAGTCCAGCATCAGATTGGCGAGCCCGGGATCGCGTCTGTATGCCTCGGCGATGCGCTCAAGGAACTGCGCGCGGATGATGCAGCCGCCCCGCCAGAGCAGCGCCACGGATCCAAGATCGAGCCCCCATCCGTATTCATGCGACGCCCGCTTCATCAGCTCAAAGCCCTGAGCGTAGGCACATATCTTGGCCGCATAGAGCGCATCGCGCAGATCGCCGATCATGCCTTCCCTGCAGTCCTTACCGTAGCTGCAATGAGCATTGCATTGACCGCTCTGACCGCTAATATCGGGCCCTGGAAGCTCGACTGACGCCGCGCAACGCTCCTCCTTCATAGCCGACAGGTACCTCGCGAACACGGCCT
>JAKJAB010000634.1:412-641 GCA_022707725.1 Chloroflexota bacterium
CATGGTCGGAGCCGCAGCGCCAAGGTCCAGCGCCTCTTGGGCAGTCCACTTGCCTGTCCCTTTTTGCCCCGCGCGGTCGGCGATCACGTCCACCATCGGCCTCCCAGTGTGCAAGTCGCGCTTTCCGAGTATTCTCACGGTAATCTCTATCAAGTACGAACTGAGGTCGCCCCGGTTCCAGTCGTCGAACACTCTCTGCATCTCGTCTGCACGCATGCTAAGCAACTCG
>JAKJAB010000635.1:0-288 GCA_022707725.1 Chloroflexota bacterium
TCGCTCCAAAGTGTGGCACCCGCCACGCTGGGAGGGAATCCGCGCCGGTGTGTGCCGGGTCTCAGCCGGTGACGTGGGCGGAGGTCCGTCTGTCAGCCGGCGACGTGGGCGGAGGCGCGGCCGAGCTCTTCGAAGTGGGCGTTCTTGTCCTCGACCGAGCCGAACGTGTCGCGGGCCCAGTCGGACAGGTAGCCGCGGCCGTCGCGGATGGACGAGACCGTGTGGCCGTAGAGGATGTACGCTCCGCGGACAAACGAGTCGACCACGGGGCGGAGTTCCGGGGCGTCG
>JAKJAB010000635.1:405-637 GCA_022707725.1 Chloroflexota bacterium
CGTTCATCTCGGTGCCGACGCTGATCGGCAGTCCGCGGCGGTCGGCGAGGGCGACGAAGTCGTAGAGGTTCTGCACCTTGCGGGCCTTGGCGGCGGCGTCCTTGATGTTCCAGTTGCGGTCGGGGATGATGTTGACCGCAGCCACGCCGGCGGCCACCTGGAGGTCGACGAGTTCCTCGATGTCCTGCTCGCCCTGGCTCGTGCCGTCGAGCCACGTGAGCGTGGGGATGGC
>JAKJAB010000636.1:0-336 GCA_022707725.1 Chloroflexota bacterium
CAATTTTGACGAAACGATAAAACGGATCAGTCTTTTCGGTGACGGACTTGGCCTGCGATCCTGTGCCGTCGTCCGTGGTGTCGAAAAACAACTCCAGCGTCATCGTCTCGCTGGTGCCGCGGACGAACTGCAACACCGGGCTATCCAGACCGGGGATGGCGATCTCGGCAAACTGGTTCCCGGTGCTCAGGCTGTACTCGGTGGGGTTGAACTGCACCTCGAAAGGTTTGCCGGTGGTTTGCGCTTCCAATCGCTCCCCTTTGGCCTTCTTGTTGAGGTCCAGCTTTTGGAACGTCATCTTTGCCATTAGTCAAGCTCCGCCGCGCGCCGGTCGAT
>JAKJAB010000636.1:346-628 GCA_022707725.1 Chloroflexota bacterium
CTTCGACGATCTGCGCCAGCACGTCAGGCGTCAGCATCGACCGTGCATCCGCGAGATGAAGGTTGCTTTCCAGGTTGTCAATCCGAACGTCCATAAAAACCCTCGAAGTACTTAAGAATCAGCGAATCAGCGAATCAGCGAATCGGCGAATCGGCGAATCGGCGAATCAGCGAATGGTGAAACCGGCGAATCGAGTTTCCAGCCATTCTGCCTCTTGCCTCTTGCTTCTTGCATCCTGCCTCTTCAGAATCCAATCGCGCTTGTAACCGAGGCCAGGGCTTT
>JAKJAB010000637.1:0-233 GCA_022707725.1 Chloroflexota bacterium
TGGCGGGATTGCGAGACTCGGTTTGATTTTGGATTTCGGATTTCGGATTTCGGAGAAGGGCTGAAGACTGAAAGCTGAAGGCTGAAGGCTGACTCGCCGATTCGCCGATTCGCTGATTCGCTGATTCGCCATTTGCCATTTGCCATTTGCCATTTGCCGGTGTGATATCGCCGAGGATGACCGGGCCGTGCGCGCCGGTGGCAGCGGGGAGATTGCCGGGCCGTCCGCGCCAG
>JAKJAB010000637.1:334-628 GCA_022707725.1 Chloroflexota bacterium
GGCGTCGTCCGAGGAGATGACGCGGACGCCGGGAAGTTGGTCGCGCAGCAGGGCCATCAGCGTGGGGTTGCGCGCGCCGCCGCCGCTGACGATCACTTCGTCGGGCATAGCAGGCAGGAAGTCGCAGTACGCCTGCGCGATAGACGCAGCGGTGAAGGCCGTAAGCGTGGCGACGACGTCCTCGGGCGCTAACCCCCGCGCCAATCCTCGCTCCCACACGCGCGCGCCGAACTGCGCGCCGAACAGTTCACGCCCGGTGGTTTTGGGGGGCGGCTGGCGCAGGTACGGTTCGCG
>JAKJAB010000638.1:0-266 GCA_022707725.1 Chloroflexota bacterium
TTCGTTGCTGTAGAGGGACGAAAAATGGCGCTTCATCACCTCAAAGCTCTTGATCACGCCTTCGTAGATGGCGATGCTCGGCACCACGATGATAAATTTGCGGAATCCGTACTGCTTGCGCAGCTCGTAGATCGTGCGCAGGTAGACGTAGGTCTTGCCCGTGCCGGTCTCCATCTCCACGGTGAAGGCCGGGTAACGCCACGATTCGTCGCCCGCGCCTTCCAGCACCAGGCCCTCGTCCACGGCCAGCGTGCTCACCAGTTCTG
>JAKJAB010000638.1:280-616 GCA_022707725.1 Chloroflexota bacterium
CCGCCAGAAGATTGCCGAGCAGCCAGCTTTCGCTCAGGACTTCGCCCTCCGGCAGGTTGGGGACGGTGCCGTCGCCGAGGGTGAAGGCCGAATCGTGGTGCGGCAGACCCTGGAAGAGGTCCACCACGGCCGCAATGGCTTCCATCTGAAAATCGAGATTGTGATCAAACTTCAGTTCAAGTTTTGTTCTCATCTTCTTCTCCCCCGATCAGATCACGTGCACATTGAACTGGTCCTGAAGGCGGGCTTTGAGCTCGTCGCTCAGGGCGCTGTCGAGGCAGATGAAGATGTCTTCTTTCTCCATCTTGAGGAGGTCGATCGTTGCCAGCTGGAGGG
>JAKJAB010000639.1:0-248 GCA_022707725.1 Chloroflexota bacterium
ACTCCTCCGCCAAGAGTCAATGCCCCCTCTGTACCCCGACAGCACTTTTACAAGCACATATCGGATTGCACCGCTAATCCACAGGATACCGTTTCGATTTGTCAGCGCGGCGCTGCTTTTGCGCCAGTCAGATGGGCGATACAAGACTCGAACTTGTGACCTCTGCGGACACGACCAAGCGTTATACCGGTATCCGACTGGATAACGGTGCAAGCCTCACGTAGCCCCTTTCAACCGGCCAAATAGCG
>JAKJAB010000639.1:301-616 GCA_022707725.1 Chloroflexota bacterium
TCTGCGAGATGGCCTTGAGATCGGCCATAGTCTCACAGCGCGAGACGGCATAGACGATATGGCCGTGGCGCAGTTTGTGCGGGCTGAGGTAGTCCACACCGGCCTGGGTGCAGAGCAAACGCACGCGGCGCGCGATACCATCTCCACGGTAACGGCCCGGGATCTGGCACGGCATGAAATTGCAGCCGTCCGGCTCGATGAGGCTATACCACATCCCCTCGAATCCCAAATTCTCCAAGGCTACGGCATGCCACGCGGCAACGATGGCGTGCAGATCATCCAGCTCTGGATCGTCCAGCAAGTAGGTGTTGGCGG
>JAKJAB010000063.1:0-10344 GCA_022707725.1 Chloroflexota bacterium
GCAATGACAGTAGGAAGCGCAAAAATTGCCGTCTTGGGTTCAGCTAAGTGCGTCCCACCTCAAGGCTGAATAGTTACCGAAAAATTAGCTCAGACAGAGATTCGAATGGGTGAGGCTTATGGCATTGCCGACATCAATGCAGGATATGGCGTCCTCCTCTACCTTGAGCAAGAAGACTGCGGTAAGGCACTGGCTGTTTTGAAGGTGTGAGGGTTTTAGCTTTCAGGCCGGGCGTGGAGGGTTGCCGGCGTCGCTCAAGTCCACCAGCCCGTAACGCAGCGCCAACACAGCCGCCTGCGTGCGATCGGTGACATCGAGCTTGGCGAGGATGGCGCTGACGTAATTGCGCACCGTCCCTTCGGAGAGAAAGAGCCGCTTGGCGATGTCGGCGTTGCTCAGGCCGCGAGCCAACAGGCGCAGCACGTCCAGCTCGCGCTCGCTGAGCGACCGGACGATGGCGGTATCCGGCGCAGCCGGGCTGGTCTGCGCAACGTGGTCGAAGAGCTTGCCCGCCACCCCCGGATCGACGTGCGTCGCCCCGGCAAAAGTGCCCTTGATCGCGGCGACGAGGTCCTGGCGCGGCGTGTCCTTGAGCAGATAACCATCCGCGCCGCTGCGGATGGCGTCGAAGACCCACTCATCGGCGTCGTACGTGGTGAGAACGAGCACACGCACACCCGGATAGTGATCTTTGATTTGCCGCGTCGCCTGGATACCGTTGACGCCGGGCATCTTCAAATCCATCAAGACCACGTCGGGCCGCGTCGCCGGCACGAGATCGACGGCTTCCGCGCCATCGTGCGCGATGCCCACCACCTCGATATCAGGCGACGTACCCAGGATGACGCGCAACCCTTCGGTGACAACGTCCTGGTCATCGCAGATAAGCACACGAATCATGAAACCTCCAAAAGGCTGTCAGCAGTCAGCTTTCAGCTATCAGCTTGTGATTTCTCTGGCTGATCGCTGACGACTGAAGGCTGAGAGCTAATCGCTATCGTCAGCGAGACGGTAGTACCTTTGCCAATATCGCTTTCGACAGTGAGCGTGCCGCCCACCATATCGGCGCGCTCCTGCATACCGCGCAGACCGAGGCGCTGTTCCAGATCGGTCGCGGCGAGATCGAAACCTTGCCCGTCATCCGAGACGGTGAGCGTGACGGCCTCAGCAGTACACTCCAGGCACACCGTCGCGTGCTGCGCGGCGGCGTGGCGGCTGACGTTCACCAGAGCCTCTTGCGCCACCCGGTAAAGGCATTGTTCTTCCTCCGGGGAAAGGGCATCGAGGTGCTCCGTAACCGCAACCTCAACCTCGACCGCGATGCCATTGCGGTCTGCTGCTGATTCCGCCAACGCTCGCAGCGCCAGAGCGATGCCCAAATCCTCCAACGGCGACGCCCGCAAATCCTGCAGGGCGCGGCGGGTTTCGGTGAGGCCAGTGCGCGTCGCGTTGAGGGATTGTCCGAGCAAATGCCGCGCCTCTGCCTCGTTGGCATCCCAGAGGGCATCGACAGCGCCCAGTTGCACTGCCAGCGCGCTCAAGGTGTGCGCCAGCGTGTCGTGCAGCTCGCGCGCCAGACGGTTGCGTTCGCGGCTGGTCGCCAACTGCTCCAACGTCGTCGCGTAGTGGGTGAGCTTAGCGTTGGCCTGAAGCAACGCAGTTCGCTGCTCGCGCTGCGTGCGCATCAACCGCGTGACCATAAATCCCACGGTAATAAAGATAGCCATCCGGTTGATCAAAACGCCCATCACCCCTATAAACGCCAAAGCATACGGGCTATCGGACGACGCCAGACTGCGAATACTTTCAACGGGAATGAGCCAGCGGGTCAAGATGACATCCACCACCGTTGTACCGACGCTGAACAATACGACTTTGGTGAAATTGTACTGCCACGCGACGATGAAAAGTGGAATCAACAGCGCGGGTAACAGTTGCCAGGCGCGCAGGACATCGTGCAAACCGACAGGATCGGCCTGCTGGCGTACCAGGTACTGGACGAGGATTGGTCCCGCTGAAGCCAGGAAAATGCCGACCGGCAGATAAGCCCGGCCCAACCACTTCTGCAACCTCGGCCAGGAGAGATAGATCAAGAGCAAGGCCACATCAATGATATTGTAAACCGTTGTGGCGTGGTCAAACTGCCGGTCGCCGAAAGGTCCGCCCCCAAATCTTTCCAGGCTTGCCAGTGCCGTCAATCCCAAACGGATAGCCGTGAGCAGCCGAAAAACCGGCAGCAGACCGGGTTCGATGTGTGCTTTGCGTTCCATAGCATCATCATAGCACAGATTGCCGCGCGCAACACTGTGCCGGGGTCACAAATGCGTATGACACCGATCATGATCGAACGTGAACGCAATCATAGCCATTCGTCATCGCGGGCACTAGGACACGCAGGATGCCTCGAGTATAGTGAGAACATACAGTCCTGACACAAGGAGCGAACGGATGAAAAAGAAATGGTGGATAATCGTATTGGTGCTTGCGCTCGCGGGCGCAGGCTACGGAGGCTACAGCCTCTACGGACGTCTTACGGCACAAAAGAACGTCGCCGTTGCAGCCGAAGTGAAGGAGGAGACCGCCGTCGTGAAGCGCGGTGCATTGCGCATGACGGTGGAAGGAAGCGGCAACCTCGCGCCGAACCAGGAGTTGGCCGTCGCTTTCACCAGTGGCGGGAAAGTGACAGAGGTGCTGGTCGAAGTTGGGGACGTGGTCAAAGCCGGGGACGTTTTAGCGCGGCTGGATGACGTCGATACCCGGCAAGCGGTCGCCGACGCCGAGTTGCAGGTGCGGCAAGCGGAGATCAACCTGGCGTTGGCCCAGGTCGAAGCCGAGGCCGGACTGGCGCAGGCCAACCTCGCGGTCGCGCAGGCTGCTTATACGCAAACGCTCGACAGCAACGCACACACCGGCGATCAGTTGACGTCTGCCCGGATCAACCTCAAGCAGGCGCAAGAAGCGTTGGCCGACGCCCAGGCTAACTACGAGAATGCCTGGTCTCCAGACCGCGATTGGGAACTCCAAATCGAGCCTTACAAGACAAAGTTGGAGAACGAACGCGACAGCACAACCCGCAATCTCGAAAAGGCGAAAGACAGCCTGACAGTTGCGCGCGCGAACTACAATCTCGCCGTCATCGGCATCGACAAAACTGCGCCCCAGAACGCCGAAATCAAGATACTCAACGCGCAAATCACACTCGACAAACAGCCGATTCAGCTCGAACAGTCCCAGCTTTCGTTGGAGCAGGCGCAGTTCAAGCTGGCGACCGCCCAGCGCAACCTCGAAGAAACCGTGCTGGTCGCTCCGGCGGGTGGCGTCGTCACCGCGTTGAATATCCAGGCTGGAGAGCGGGCTGCCGGAAATCAGGACGCCGTGGTGTTGAGCGATCTGACCACTCTGGTCGTTGACATCGGACTGGACGAGAGCGACGTGGCGCACGTCACCCTAGGGCAGGCGGCGCTGGTGACGCTGGATGCCTTCGCCGACGCGGAACTCACCGGCAACATCACCGCCATCGCGCCGAAAGCCAACACCCAGGCGGGCGTCGTGCTCTATCCCGTCACCATCACGCTCGATCCGACAGAGATTCCCATCCGCGCCGGCATGACGGCGGACGTGGAGATCGTCACCGAAAGCGCAGCGGACGTGCTCATCGTACCGCTGAGAGCGATCCGCAGCGAGGACGGGCAGATTTTCGTCATACGCAAGCTCCGCGCGGGCGAGGCTGACCCCACAGGCTCCATTTCCGTTCCGGTGGAACTGGGCCTCGTGATCGACGCCTACGTAGAAATCCGCAGCGGGCTGCAAGAAGGCGATGTGGTCAGCATCCCTGTGACCCAGACACCGGAAGCCACCAAGAAAGCCGGTTTCTCTGGATTTGGCATGTTCGGCGGCGGGAGGCCCTGACATGAGCCTGATCGCCATTGAGAACTTGACCAAGGTTTACCAGATGGGCGAGGTGCAGGTGCATGCGTTGCGCGGCGTTTCCCTCGCCATCGAACAGGGCGAATGGGTCGCCATTATGGGGCCATCCGGTTCCGGCAAGTCCACGCTGATGCACGTGATCAGTTGCCTGGACACACCGACCTCTGGCGCGTACCACCTGGACGGCGTCGATGTAAGCGTACTGAAAGAAAATCAACTTGCCACCATCCGCAGCCAAAAAATCGGCTTTGTCTTCCAGACGTTCAACCTGCTGGCGCGTACCAGCGCGTTCAAACAGGTGATGCTGCCGATGCAATACAGCCGCAACGGTCAGCGAGTTTCACCTGTCGAGCGGAAACGGCGCGCTCGTAAGGCTCTAGAGATGGTCGGGCTGGATGACCGGCTGAACCACAACCCCTCCGAACTCTCCGGCGGACAGCAACAGCGCGTCGCCATCGCCCGCGCGTTGATCAACGATCCGCCCATCCTCATGGCCGACGAGCCGACCGGCAACCTGGACTCCCAATCGGGCCGCGAGGTGCTAGACATCTTCCACCACCTGCACGAAGAACGCGGCATCACAATGGTCATGGTTACGCACGATGAGGCCATCGGGGCAGAAGCACAACGGGTGATACGGTTGTTTGATGGGATGATTAGCAAATGAAAGAATGGAGAATGAGCGAAGAAAGAATGAGCGAATGGAGAATGAGCGAATGGAGAATGGAGCATCTGTCGGCAATTTGCTGATTCGCTGATTCGCCCATTCACTGATTCGTTCAAAGGAGCACTTATGTTTACACAAATAGCAGACATACTAGAAAACATTCGCGTGGCGCTCGACGGGCTGCTGGCGAACAAGCTGCGCTCGGCGCTCACGATGTTGGGCGTCATCATCGGCGTGGGCGCCGTCATCGCGCTGATGTCCATCGGCGAAGGCGCACAAGCGGAAATCACCAATCAAATCAGCAGCATCGGCACCAACCTGCTCGTCGTCATGCCGACCACTACAGGGCGTGTGGGCGGCGGAGGCGCCGCATCCGGCGGCCTGACGATGGACGATGTCGAGGCGCTGCTGGCGTCATCCGCCGTACCGGACGCGGCGTTGATCGTGCCGCAATACAGCGTCAGCGGGCAAATCATCTATGGCGACACGAACTTCAGCACGTCGGGCGTGGGGACGACGCCCGATTACCTGGCGCTGAACAACCTGACGCTGGCAGAAGGTGATTTCATCTCCGCCCGCGACATCGAGAGACGCGCCAAAGTCACCGTGTTGGGCGCGCAGGTGGCGCAAGACCTGTTTGGCGATTTCAATCCGGTGGGACAGAAGATTAAAATCGCCAACGCTGCCGGAACACAAAAGACCTCACTGACCGTGATCGGTGTCCTGGAGGAAAAAGGCGGGTCGATGCTGTCCGACGCGGACAACTCAGTCTACGTGCCCATCTCCACCGCCCAGACGAAGCTCGCCAACGCCCGCAACGCCCTGGGCAAACTCACCGTGAGCCGCATCGATGTGATGGCGGCTTCGGAAAGCCAGGTGGATGCGGCCTACGATCAAATAGAGGACATTCTCAACGAACGTCACGACATCGGGGCACTCGATGACGCCGACTTCAGTATCATCAACCAGGCCGACATGCTCGAAATGGCAACCAGTATCACCGACACACTGACCGTGTTCCTGGGCGCGGTGGCAGGCATTTCGCTGCTCGTGGGCGGGATCGGGATTATGAACATCATGCTCGTCTCCGTCACCGAGCGCACCCGCGAGATCGGGCTGCGCAAGGCAGTGGGGGCGCGCAGAAACGACATCCTCTTACAATTTTTGACCGAGGCCGTGATGCTCTCATTGGTCGGCGGGATCATCGGTATCTTGCTTGGGGCAACCGGCGCGACGATTGTCTCCTACGTGTTGCGCAACGAAGGCTTCCGTGCTATCATCACGCTCAACGCCGTGCTGCTGGCGACGCTGTTCTCCGCTGCGGTCGGGTTGTTCTTTGGCATCTACCCTGCGCAGCGCGCCGCGGCCCTCAATCCCATCGATGCTTTGCGTTATGAATAAGCATCGGTTCTGGAGATGAATCCTGGCGCAGCGCGAGACTTTTGTAGTCCTGAGAAAGTGCGCTATAATATTCTCATACTAACCTGATTGGTTTGAGAACGGCTCCAGCTGTCCGCGAACCAGACAGGACATTTGGAGAGATACCTATGCACACCACGTCGACCATCGATAAGTTGTATGCCGCCCTGGAAAAACATCAGCGCCAGCTCGAAGCACTCCGCAGTGTCAGTTTACGCGTCACACGCAGTCTGGATTTAGAATGGGTGATGCAGCAGGCCGTAGAAGCTGTCTGCACCGTGCTGGGCGTCGAAGCCGCAGCCATCAGCGTAGTCGATCCCGACCGCGAAGAGCTGGTCATCCGCGCCCAACGCGGGATGAAGGCGTTTGCCCACGAGCCGGTCCATCTGCCCAAAGGCGTCGGGCTGGCCTGGGAAACGTTGTTGAACCACGAGACGATCATCATCGAATCGTGGGAAAACGAACCACGCCTGGCCACACCCGCGTTTCTGGATGAGCACATCAGCAGCACCATCCTCGTGCCGATGTTCATCAATAGCGACCCCATCGGTGTGCTCAGCGCCATGACGCGCACCAACCACACGTTCACGCCTGATGAGCAAAACATGATTGCCGGCATCGCCGATCAGGTCGCGGCGGCGCTGCTCAACGCGCGCCTGCACGAGCAAACACGCCGGCAATCGCAAGAGCGAGCCTTTCTCTTCAGCCTGGCCACGACCATCGCGCCGCTTCACAATGTCACGCAGGTGGCGCAGACGGCGCTGGCCCACACCCTTCAGTATCTCGGCTGGCCTAACGGTGTCTTTCTCGTCGTCGAGGAAACCAACATCGAGTTACTGCCTTTGGCGCAGGCAGGAGACACCGATGCAGTGCAGGCCCTCATTATAGATACACGCGCTCTCACGCGCCTTCCCGAAAACTCACACACACTCATATGTAGCACCAACGGCGATAAGCCGGGGTGTACCCTGCACATCCCTTTGCAGGCCCGCCAGCATACCCTGGCCTGGCTGGCACTGAACACGTCTGAACAGAACATCTGTCTCCCGGAGCACCTGCGCGAAGCCCTAGTCGCCGAAGGGGTTTATCTGGGTGTCGCGTTGGAAAACATCCAACTTTACGAGAAGATGACAGAGCGCGAACGCGGCAACAGCGTGCTCTATCAGATGACCCGCGCCATGACCGGCTATGATCTGCCGCAGATGTTGCAACAAATGCTTGAAGAATTGGTCAAAGGCATTCCTTACGAAGCTGCTGAGATTATGCTGACCGAATACCCCCTTCAGGTGTTGCTTATCGAGCATACCTTGACGCCAGAGCAACTCACCGAGATTGAATCCCATATGTATGCCTTTCTCGACGTGCCCGAACATATCGCCCAAAATCGTGTTGTCATCCAAAATGGTCAAGCCCCCCTCGACCCCGCGCGTCCTCTTGCTTATCTCGAAACGCCGATTGTGCAAGGCGAACGTACCATAGGCGGGATCATCCTCGCCAGACACGAGCCGTTTACCGCACACGAACAACGCCTGCTCTTTATCACGGCTTATCAGTTAGGGAAAGCGATCATGGCGACGCAACTTTTCCACCAGGCGCAGGAACAGGCCGACCAGCTCGAGGAGATCACCCATTTGTTGCGAGAACAAGAAATTCAACGCATCCATATCTTCGACGACCTGGCGCGGGAATTGCGCAATCCGGTGACGTTCATCCAGAGCTATCCCGAACTGCTGCTGGATGGCGGACTTGGCCCCCTCAACGAAGCCCAAAGCAAGGCCCTCACCAGCATCCAGGAACATGCTCAGCTTCTAGCGCAGCTGGTGCGCGATCTAGGCGCGATGCGAAGCGCTGCTCCCGAAAAATTGCACACCCAACAGGTCGACGTCGCCAGCTTGCTGCACAACGCCCTGGCAGCGGCTCAACCGGCCGCCAAGAAAAAAGATATCACCCTGTCCATCGCCATCGAAGCCAACTTGCCTGCCGTGTGGCTTGATCCGCAGCAAACCCTCAGGGTAATCGAGAAACTGCTCAACAACGCCATCCGTTTTACACCGCCAGACGGTGTCATTTACCTGTCCGCGCAACGCGAAGGAACCACGATGATTCGCGTGGCCATCACCGATGCCGGCCCAGAGATCCCGCAGCACGAGCGAGAAATGCTCTTCAAACGGCTCTATCATGGCAATCTGGAGCGTACCTATCCCGGTGTGGGCATTGAATTGGCACTGGCCCAACGCATCGTGGAAAGCCACGGCGGGACTATCGGTGTAGAGAGCGCTGCGGGCAGCGGCAGTACGTTTTACTTCACGCTGCCGGTGAAGGCGTGATACGTGATGCGTGAGGAACCGATCGCGGAGCACATTCTACAGCATGAGGAACTATAGCCGTGGACATCACCAACACATCGGACCTGCTTGAGCAGCGGGAAACATTAAGAGTTTCCGAACACGCGCTGCGTGAAGCACACAAAGAGGGTCTCCGGATCAAAGAAGTGTTGCACGCCATCTTCAACGGCGTGATCGTGGAACGCTATCCTGAACGCAGACGCGTATTGATCGCCGGTCCCGTTCCAGGGGAACCGCTCCCCGTACACGTAGTCTGCGATTACGCCGACCGCGACGAACTGGTCGCCGTCACCGTGTATATTCCCAATCGCCCGCATTGGATCACCGAACAGGTGAGAGGGCTGCTGCCCAAAGCGTTGGGCACATCATAGAAACGCAATCAGTGCAGCTTGCGTATTCGCAGTGCGATGTAAGGTTTGGCGGGCAGGTTCACCCGGCACTTGCCAGAAAAGGGGCCTTCCAGCCGCGCAATGGTCATCTCCCAGGTGTCGATCACGTCGATGGTGTAATCCGCGTCCTCCGGTAACGCAATGTCCTTGTAGGCCGGGCAATTGATCCCGAAGTAGAGGAGGCGATATGCATCCTCCGCATCGGCAGACTGGTTCAAATCCCAATGTGCGCCGCGCGGATCAACGGGCGGGCCGGCTTCCATGATCTGCCGCAAGCAGGCGATGCGCGCCGGGCTATCGCCGTGAAGCACCCCACCCTTCGACCACCAGAGGACGTCGTCAGGATGCAGATACGTTTCGCCGTGGCCCACGTAGCCGCCGCGCGAGAAGCCCTCCCAGAAGCGATGCGTCATCTCCTGCGCGGTGATGTTGCCCCAGTTATTGGGGATGTTTCCTTCGTAGCAGCACTCATCGACAACGATGGGCTTTTTGTACAACTCGCGCCAGTGGCTGACCTGCGTGAGATCGGAACGCTGGATGCTGCAATGCGTGACCCAGGGCTTGTTGTGATCGTAGAACCTGTGACAGTTGTGAACGGAGCGTAAATGCTGGTATGGGTCGCTCTCCTGGACGATTTGGAAGAAGCGGTCCCAATCCTGCTCGGTCTTGGCCTCCATCAGATCGAACTCGTTCGCCATCGACCACCAGACGTTGCGGTAAGCTGCCAGCCGCGCCACGACGTAGCGCAGATAGCGGTCGTCCACCTCAGCGGGCATCGTGCTGTAGCCCCAACGGTCGTAGGGATGGAAGAGGATGATGTCGGCTTCGATGCCCAGATCGCGCAGGTTGCCGACACGCTGCTCCAGGCGGCGGAAAAAGGCGGGATTGAAACGGGTGAAGTCGAAACGACGGCCGCCCTCACCCCGAAACGCAGTCTCACTGCGTCCCCCTCTCCCAGAGGGCGAGGGGAGTTCCGGTTCTCCTCCCTCCGGGGGGAGTTGGAGGGGGGCAAAAGCGTGAAAGGGCGGTTCGTTCTGATTGAAGGTGTAATGCTTGGGGAAGACGCACATCCGCAGCTTGTTGAACGGCGCAGTTTTCAGTGTTTCGAGCGTCTGCGCCTCAAGTGCGTCACCTTGATGATTCCACGCATAGCAGGTGGTGCCGACGGAGAAGTGCGGCGTGCCGTCCTCGTAGGCGAAGTGATAGGTATCGCGCACCCGCACCGGCCCATGATTGCCCGGCGCTGCTGGCACACAGTCGAACGTCCCGGTTTGCCCATCCAGCGCGGGAATGTTGCTGCGGGTCGTATACGTCCACGCGCCGATGGAATCCGGCATAAAACGCACTTTGTAGACGCCGTCACCGTCATAGAAGCCATCCACGTCGATGACACGGTGCTTGTAGGCGAAGCGCGCCCCAAAGGTTACATCCAGGAATGGATTGCCCTCAGCCGGCCCATCCAGCGTTACCTCAAAAATGTCCCAACGTTCTACAGTGTGTTGCATCATCGTTCCTCACTACCAGTCGATTTTACCAGCGCGACTGAACACAGCCTAAAGGCCGGGAAAAGGAGGGATTTTCGTGGCGGATCCCCGCC
>JAKJAB010000063.1:10354-14032 GCA_022707725.1 Chloroflexota bacterium
TAGCAGCGCAACCCCGGCGAACCCCTGTCCCTTATCTCCGCGCTACAATTTCACCGCCGTAGACTTCGACATCGCCAACACTTCGTCGGCCGTCACTTCCCGATCCAGCTTCTCGGAGAGGAAAATACCCTCGGAGATCAACATCGTGTTCAGCGCCACGGCCGCGGTGGGCAGCAACTCGACGCGGCCTTGCAACGCGGCAATCCAGTGGTGCTGTGAGCTGTCGTAGACGTCGCCGATTTCGTGAACGTTGTGCAGGCGATAGTCGAACTGCCCCAGGTCGCCCTTGCCATCAATCGCCAGATCGCCGACGTTGAAGTAATAGCCGAACGGGTCCAGCTTCACCCCACCCTGCGAGCCGACGATGTACGAGCCTTCGAAGCTGTCCAGATGAATGGCCCATGCCTCGATGATGTCCAGCGCAATGTTGTTCTCCAGGCGCACGAAGCCCATGCCCAGCTCCTCGACGTCATAACCGCTGATTTCCAGCCGGCGGGGGTCGATGGGCGTTTCCTGGTACGTCTTACCGGTGATGCGCAGGACTTTGGGATTGTCCAGCAAGTAGAGGATGTTGGCGATGTGATACACGCCCATGTCGTAGAACGCGCCGCCGCCAGAGTTGCGCTTCTGCACGAAAGGTGGCGCGCCGTAGCCATCTACGTAGGGGCGGCCCCGCCGCCGGAATCCGGTCGAACGCGCGTGGTAAAGCTTGCCGAGATGCCCCCCGTCGATGAGATACTTGGCGGCTTTCGTCTCTCTGCTGTAGAGTGTGGACAATTGAATGTGCAACATCTTCCCGGTGGCCTTCGCCGCCTCTACCATCGTTACGCCGTCGGCGTAAGCGCCGGCGATGGGTTTTTCGCAGTAGACGTGCTTGCCGGCTTCCAACGCCACCACGGTGACGGGCATGTGCAGGTTGTTGTGCAGGCACACGTCCACCGCGACGATGTCATCGCGTTGCAGCAATTCGCGGAAATTTGTATAGGTGTTAGGGATGCCGAATTCCTGCGCCACGCGGTTCAGCTCCACCTCATTGAGGTCCGCCGCCGCTACGATTTCAGCCCCTTCGATCTTCTGATAATGCTGCAAATGGCTTTTGCCAATCTGTCCGACACCAACGATGCCAATACGCACTTTGTCGTTACTCATAGATACACTCCTGTTTGCAATAAAATACCGAACGTTTGATAGTGGATACTGAACGTGCGACGCTGGGTCACACTCGAATATCGAATGTCTCAGCGTGCCATACTTTTTCCAAAGCCTCGGTCGGTGAAAGAGGCGCTTCCTCAAGACGATAATAGACATACCGGAACAAATCGCGCAACACAGCCGTCGTCACCGGCGCCAGGAGCAAGCCGACGAGTCCGCCGATCTCACTGCCGATCACCAAAACGACCATCACCAACACCGGATGCAGTTTCATGCTCCTGCCAAGGACGCGCGGGGTGATAAAGATATTCTCCACCTGTTGGATGACAACAGCATAAATAGCTACCACCAAGGCTAACGTGGGGTTTTGCGCTAAAGCCACAAGGATTGCCGGTATCGCGCCAAGAATTGGCCCGATGTTGGGCACCATTTCAAAAAGACCGGCGATAACACCGAGGATCAGGGCAAACTGCACCCCGGCAATCCCAAAAAAAATCGTTGAGACAACGCCAATGATGAGTCCCAGGAAAAGCTGGCCGCGCAGATAAGAGGCAAACACAGCGTCAATAAGCGCTATGGTTTTCAATACATCCTCACGAATCGAAATAGGAATGGAACGCACGAACGTTTGGCTAAGTTTGTGCGAGTCCAGGAGCATATAAAACGTCCAAAAGGGGATAATCAAAATCGCCAACACGAGGCTGAAGGTGTAAGAAATCACCACCGCCGTGCCGCCGACAGCCTGCTGTAGAATACGGCCTACCTGCGCGCCAAATTTAGTGAGGCTATCGTCAATTTGCCCGCGCACTTGTTCCGGCAGGAGACGGTACTGCTCTACAACATTGTCACCAAGCCGGGAGATGTATTCCCAGATCCTATCGCGCGAAGCCCAAAGCGCCTTCCCCTGCTCGAACAGAATCGGCACAAAAACGGAAAAGAAGCCAACCAGGATTGCCAGGACGAGCAAATATACGAGTCCAATCGCCAGGCCGCGCGCTGCTCGCCGCAAGAACCCCAGATAGCGCCGTTTGCCCAACCACAGGAATCCGTGCTCAAAGAAACGGACCAATGGTGCGATCACGTAAGCCAGCACCAGACCCAAAACGTAGGGGATCAAAACCGTCCGCGCAGTCCAAATGACCGACCCGATGACCAGCACCGCGACCAAAACCAGAATCAGTTGCTTGCGTCGCGATAAAGGAATCCTATGCCAGGCGTCACTTAATGCGCTCATGCCTCTCCCTCTCCAACGATCAGTCCTCGTCTAGCCGCAACATCGCCAGGAACGCTTCCTGCGGGATGATCACATTCCCGATCGACTTCATCCGTTTCTTTCCGGCTTTCTGCTTTCCCAACAATTTCCGCTTACGTGTGATGTCACCGCCGTAGCACTTCGCTAGCACGTCCTTGCGCAGCGCCTGCACATTGACCCGCGCCACGACCTTGCCGCCCACCACCGCCTGGATCGGCACCTCGAACAACTGGCGTGGAATCGCCTCCTTCATCTTGCGGATGAGCAGCGAGCCTTTGTCGTAAGCCATATCGCGGTGGACGATGATCGCCAGCGCATCCACCGGCTCCTTGTTCACCAGGACATCCACCTTCACCAAATCGTCGACGCGATAACTGTCGAAACTGTAGTCCATCGAAGCGTACCCACGCGTCGCGGATTTGATACGGTCGTGCAAATCGATGACCATCTCGGCCAGCGGCACCTCGAACGTGAGCAGCACCCGCTTTTGATCCAACGTCTCAGTCAGCATAAAGTTGCCGCGCTTGCGGCGAAAAATCTCCATCAGCACGCCGAGGTATTCATTGGGCGTGATCACCTGGACTTTCATCCACGGTTCGCGCACTTCGTCGATGAGCGATGGATCGGGCAAATCGGCGGGACGGTGGATTTCGATCTCCTCACCACTCGTCAGCAACACCTGATAGGCTACACTCGGCGCAGTAACAACCAGGTCTTGCGCATACTCGCGTTCCAGCCGCTCTTGCGCGATAACCATGTGGAACAGTCCCAGAAAACCACAGCGGAAACCGAACTGCAGCGCCTGCGACGTCTCCGGCTCATACGTAAGCGAAGCGTCGTTCAACTGCAACTTTTCCAACGCCTCCCGGAGGTTTTCATAGTCGTCGGCCTCTGAAGGATACAGGCTGGCGAAAACCATCGGCTTGGCAGGCTGGTAACCTGCCAGCGGCTCCGCCGCCGCGCGGCGATGTTCTGTGACCGTATCGCCGACGTGCGCCTCGCGTACCGACTTGAAGCCGGTGGCAATATACCCCACTTCACCGGCTGAAAGCCGCTCGACTGCCGTCATGCCCGGCCTGAAGACGCCCACTTCCACCGGGTCGGTCTTCGCGTTGGTCGCCATCATCAGCAACGGCGTCGTGCCCGTCACCTGGCCTTCGTAAAGGCGCACGTAAGCGATCACGCCTTTATACGAGTCGTAGTGTGAATCGAACACCAACGCCCGCAGGGGCGCATCCACGTCGGAGCCTTTGGGCGGCGGGACGCGATCCACC
>JAKJAB010000640.1:0-239 GCA_022707725.1 Chloroflexota bacterium
AATGATGTTCATCTGTGCCTTCCCCCAGACTGGTTGTACTATCCTTAGTCTGCACGCACTTCACGTTCTTGTCAAATCCGGGCGCGCCGGAACCTGCCAACACACTTTAGAACCGAGTCCGAAACGATGTTTAGAACGCACAGAATCCAGGACAGAAACGTGGCAGCAGCTCAGCCAGGGCGCGGATTTCGTGAGTGATCGTGACATCCGTGGGACGCGGCGCGCCAGAGCGATTGAAC
>JAKJAB010000640.1:313-614 GCA_022707725.1 Chloroflexota bacterium
TCCGAGGTGAGGCTGTCACCGATGATCAGCACTTCGTCTTTGCGTGGGTGTCCCATCCGGGCAAACGCCACATCGAAGATACCGGGACGCGGTTTGGAGCACCCAACCTCTTCAGAGATGACGACGACCTCAAAAGCATCGCCGATGGATGAGCGTTCCAGACGCGGACGCTGCACCGACTGCAATCCGTTGGTGATAAGAGCCAGGTGCACCGTGCCGCGCAACGCCGCGATGACGGTTTCTGCGCCGTCAAGCAAATAAGTGCAGCTTCCCAAGTTTTCCAGGTAGCGCGTGCTGAACG
>JAKJAB010000641.1 GCA_022707725.1 Chloroflexota bacterium
TGTTTTGTAGGCGCCGCCTGTCTTGGAGGCGCATCATCCGTGGGGTGGCACGCGCTTCACCTCCGGGGCCACGCCGACGAGCTACCAGTTCACCGGGCAGCTTAACGACAGCTCGGTAGGCTTGTACTTTTACAACGCCCGCTACTACGACCCCGCGCTGGGCCGCTTCATCCAGGCGGATAGCATCGTACCCGGCGCAGCCAGCGGCTCCGGCAGCAGTGCAGCCAGCCTGGGTTACGACAGCAAGACGCGCCTGACGCCGCTCACGGTGAACCTGGGCGAGTTTGCGGCGCAGGTCAACGCGGAAAACCGTGAGGTGATCCAGTTTGGCGCGTTCTTCCAGTGGAGTAGCAAAGTCCGCCAGGAGCACAATGTCCCGCTGGGGCCGGCGAATCCCCAGGCGCTGAATCGGTATGCGTATTGTTTGAATAATCCGCTGCGATATGTCGATCCGACGGGACATTACCTGGTGAATAACATTGATGTTGACTTAACTGCGGAACAAGTGCAGGCTCTTCTAGGCGATATTAGCTTGTGTTTGGATATTATCGACCTACTGGAAAATGGCCTAATAGCAGTAGATTCTGCGAGTTGGGTATCAGAAGTA
>JAKJAB010000642.1:0-250 GCA_022707725.1 Chloroflexota bacterium
GTCCGGCGTCACCTGAATGAGCAGCGCAGGCAGCGTAGGGAGCGAGCTATCGAAAGTGGGCAACGTTGGCGCGGTAACGGGTGTCACTGCCGGTTCGGCGACTTCTTCCGTCGGAGTAAGCACATCGGTCGGGGGCACCGGGGTCGCACCCTCGAGAGGCGCTGTTTCGTTTGGAGACGCCGGTGCCGTCAGGGGCGGCGTCTCGGTCAGAGACGCCGACTCCGCAAGCGCATCAGTTTCTGTCAAAACT
>JAKJAB010000642.1:340-601 GCA_022707725.1 Chloroflexota bacterium
GAATCAGGTTAGAAATAGCAGTGTTTGCTAAAGCACAAAAGACAGTCGGATCAACCCGCGGTTGGCCACATTATGACGCGAGGAGTCACACAAACCAATATCGATATTATGGTTAGATTATACGTGATAAGCGAGAAAAATGCAAGCGATTTTTGTCGCCGGCGCTCAAAAACCAGTGATGCTTTAATGCTCCGACTCTCTCACATATCCAGCACCCTGGCCCGATACTGCAACGCCTCCGCCAGATGGTGCGTCTGGATA
>JAKJAB010000643.1 GCA_022707725.1 Chloroflexota bacterium
GGCCGGTATCGCTGACCGAGACCGTCGCCATGCCGTCCGCCGCCTCGATGCGCACGCGAATCTCGCCCCGCGCGGTGAACTTGACCGCGTTCGAGATGAGGTTGAGCGTCACCTCGCGCAGCCGGGTGGCGTCGCCGTTGACGAGCGGCAGCCGCGGCGCAATCTCGACGTGCCAGTCCAGCCCCTTGCCGCGCGCCATCTGCTCGCCCATCAGCAGCGTGGGCTGCAACACGCTCGCCAGATCCACCGGCGCGATGGCCAGCCGCAACTGGCCCACCTGGCTGCGCGAGAGATCCAGCACATCGCGCACCAGCCCGCTGAGCTGCTGCGAGGTGGCGCGGATGCGCGCGAGATCCTGCCGATACGACGCGGGCAGGGGGGGCCGGTCGCTGTTCCCCTCGCGCAGCATCATCTCGCTCAGCCCCTCCAGCAGGATCAACGGCGTCCGCAGCTCGTGGCTGACCATCGAAAGGAAGCGGCTCTTGAGCCGGTTCGCCTCCTCGGCCAGGTGTTGGCGATCCTGCGCGACCTGCTGCCCGGCCAGCGCGGCCTGATACAGCCGACGGTTCTCCTCCAACAGCTGCACGCTCTTGAGCG
>JAKJAB010000644.1:0-281 GCA_022707725.1 Chloroflexota bacterium
AGGTTAGCGTCAAGTAAAGTCAAGGACAAAGTGGTATGCTAAAGACAGCTAGAGAGAGTCAATCTTCCTCCTTGTGTAAGGCCGAGAGCATTTCAGCTCTCGGCCTTTTTGTGTAATCTCAGGCATGTTTCGGGTGCAGGTCAGCAAAGTCGAGGTAGCGCTCCCAATCGTAGGCGGTCACAAACATTACGCAATTACACACTGTCAATTGACCTTGACCTTTCGCGATATTCTACTGCCGATCACGCGCAAGGCAAGCAGGCGCTTTCATCCAGGCACTG
>JAKJAB010000644.1:298-596 GCA_022707725.1 Chloroflexota bacterium
ACCTGTTATCTTATAGGGCTTATCAACGCTCTGGCTAAAATGGCGTAAAGTGGTGCAAAATGGTAAGAAACAGCCATAGATCGCGGTCTGGTCTGGTTGAGTTCGGTTTGAGCGTTGATAAGCCCTATAGCGGCGAAAGAGACACTTGTTTTCGATCACACGCTGTGGTATGATAATAACATAACACACGCCGATGCCAGCGTTGCCCGAACCTACGATGTGTACGGCGATCCGACCTTCGAGCATGCGCCCGGCGACAACTATCGCATCGGCCCCCACGTCCGCCATACGAGACGCC
>JAKJAB010000645.1 GCA_022707725.1 Chloroflexota bacterium
CTACCTTAAGTATATCCCTTTTCTGGGTGAGTTGTCATCCCTAAAACGGGTGAGTGCATGAGTGAATTCTCCCATTAGCAAGCCTCCCCCATCAAAATGATGGGGGAGGTGAAAATACAGCAGACCTGACAGGTTTCAGAAAACCTGTCAGGTCTGGCGATCCGCTGCCAACATCCCGCGCATCGCCGTGAAAGTTGTATCAGCGTATTCCATGAAATCGAATCCCTCCACGGGCTGGATCGCGCCTGCGCGCAGCATCCCATCCTGCACCAGCCCCCACATCGCGCTGAAAAACATCAGCATGAAGAGCATCCCGCGGAAACGCCGCCAGTGATGCGGCGTCAGGTCTCCGAAATAGCACGTCAGCACATATTCCTGTAATTCCGGCGACAAGGTGTCCGGCGAGTCGAACGCATATGCCAGTGTCGCTAAATCAAAGTAGCAATCGCCCATGCCCGCGAATTCCCAATCCAGAAAGCGCACCTGCCCATCGTCAATCACGTTCACGCAGAACAAATCGTTGTGACAGAACCGCAGCCACGGATAGGGATCGGCCTGTTGATCATGCCGGATCGCCTGCATAGCCT
>JAKJAB010000646.1 GCA_022707725.1 Chloroflexota bacterium
GGGGAAGCTCTGTTGAGGCAGGGGAATTTCGGGCAGGCGCAGTGCATCAATGAGCAGCGCGTCCGGCAGGAGAGGCAGCGCTACCAGCGCGCGGGTCATCGCCAGCCGCGTCGCCGGCACGATGCCCAGCGCGTCAATCTCCACCGCTGAGGCCCACCCCGCCGCCCAGGCCAGAGCCGTCGTCTGGATCGCGGCGAAGGCCGCCTCGCGCTGCGCCGGCGAGAGCTGTTTGGAATCGCGCACGGCGGATAGCTGCGGCGGCGCCGGCAGCTGCGGCGCAAGAATCACCGCGCCGGCGTAGACCGGTCCCGCCCACGCGCCGCGTCCTGCTTCGTCGAGGCCGGCGACGGCCCGGTAGCCCCGTTCCCAGAAGTGGGATTCGTGTTCCAGCGATGGTTTTTTGCCCCGCAGTTGAGCGCTTTGCATCTGCCTGAATCCACTCCGAAATTTGTGCCTGTCCTCAAAGCCGGCGTGCTGGGCCTTGCGGCACCCTGGTCGCGCCTCGACCTGGAGCGCGGTGCGCTTCCATTTTCTCACAAACACCGCGCTTGCCAAACGGCGCCGGCGGCTCAAAGTGGGAATTGCA
>JAKJAB010000647.1 GCA_022707725.1 Chloroflexota bacterium
TTGGGGGGATGGCATGATAGCCACCCTGGATGGGAATATAGTGCCCATGCCCGTCGGTGGCGCTGTTCCATTCCGCTTCTTTGGAATTTAAACGATAAGACGAATGGTTGATACCATTTTCAAAAGCCACGTTGTCAAAGACATAGAATTCGTATTCTGGTCCCCAAAGGCTCTGGTCTGCAAGCCCGATATCTTGCAGATATGATTCTGCTCGCGCGGCGATGTTTCGCGGATCGTGCGCAAATATCTGATATGTATCCGCCTCAATTGTAAAACAGATAAAGCTCAAAGTAGGCGCTTCCCAGAAAGGATCCCTAAATCCGCTTTTCAGGTCAGGGACAAGCGACATATCGCCTGATTTTACACTTTTAAATCCGACCGAGGAACCGTCGAATCCGATCCCACTGACCATGATATCGGGTAAGAATTGGCTGGCAGGCAGTGTTATGTGGTGCCAGCGCCCCCAAAGATCGCTGAATTTCAAGTCAATCATTTGAATCTGATTGTCCCGAATATAATGAACTGCCTGGTCATATGAATGAAACATGCAAAACCTCCTCTTTACTTATCAAGTACTTATTGAT
>JAKJAB010000648.1:0-255 GCA_022707725.1 Chloroflexota bacterium
GGCGAAGAAAGAAGATTTACCTACAAGCAGCTGCACGAGCAGGTTTGCAAGTTCGCCAACGTACTCAAGGACAACGGAGTTAAAAAAGGCGATCGTGTCTGTTTCTTCCTTCCTATGATCCCCGAACTGGCGATCGGTCTTCTGGCCTGCACACGTATCGGCGCCATCCATAGCGTAGTATTCGGCGGCTTCAGCGCCGAGGCGCTCAGAGATCGTATCAAAGACTCCACTTCGAAAGTTCTGGTCACCTGCGAT
>JAKJAB010000648.1:337-578 GCA_022707725.1 Chloroflexota bacterium
GAACGCGGGCAAAGACATCTGGTGGGATGACGCCATGGCCAAAGCCTCGGCTGATTGCAAACCCGAAGAGATGGATGCCGAAGATCCCCTGTTCATTCTTTATACATCCGGTTCGACCGGTGCCCCGAAGGGTGTTTTGCACACCACGGGCGGCTACCTTGTTTACACCTCCTATACACACAAGATTGTTTTCGATTATCACGACGGCGATATGTACTGGTGTACGGCGGACGTCGGCTGG
>JAKJAB010000649.1 GCA_022707725.1 Chloroflexota bacterium
TTAGGAATGAGAATCAAATAACTGTCCGGGCGGGCAGGGCGCGGTAATTCCATTGCGGCAGGACAGCATCAAAAACAATGCGCATATTGGCTTTGAAATCATCGGCGACTTGGCGTCCCGTCTGATATACCTTATCGATGATTTGCACGACGACGCTGAGACCGGTGCGGGTGTGGGTCTTTTCCATTAACGTTTTGACCAGAGCCACACCGGTAAAGATGACGCCTTGACACGCACGGGTGACGTGAGGGAACAAACGATGCTCAATCGGGTTAAACTTGGAACAATAGGGCGGGTAGTGGGCAATTCGAATTTCCAGCCCCAGCTCATCGGCCAGTTTTTGCAGGTCTTCCTTGAAAATGTAGTGATGCGAGTGGTTACTGCCGCCGCCGTCACACAGTCCCAAAATCGCTGTCGCCTGCGGATAAGCCGCGCGTCCATACTGCTGCCACCAGGCGCGCAGACAGTCACAAGCAAACTCGCTGGTGTCTTTGCTGGTCCCCAAATGCAGATAGCCGCGATTCTGCTGCAGGTCATAAATCCCGTGGGGAATGATCACCCCGGCGGCTT
>JAKJAB010000064.1:0-13692 GCA_022707725.1 Chloroflexota bacterium
GCCGGTGACTTTCGGGGAAACGTTCGGTCATTTCGCGGCCTACCATATAATTGACGAGTTTTTCTACTGAGAGGGCTGGGGTAGGTTGCGAGGTGATGACGCGCCCGTCACGCAGCACGGTAATGCTGTCGGTGATGGCGAAGAATTCATCCAACTTGTGGCTGATGTAGATGCAGGTGACGCCGTGTTCTTTGAGTACGCGCAGGATGGTCATCAATTGCTCGATTTCAGCCTCCGCTAAGGCGCTGGTTGGCTCGTCGAGAATGAGGATCCGGGCATTTTCAGACAGGGCTTTGGCGATTTCCGTCATCTGCATTTTGCCAACGCCGAGGTTCTTGACGATAGCCTGGGGTTGGATATCGAGTTTGTATTCGCTCAAAAGCTTTTGCGTATCCGCATAGAGCTTATCCCAGTTGATCGCCCCATGCTCGACCGGTTCCTTGCCCAGGAAGATATTTTCTCCCACGGTGATACCTGGCACCAACGTGAATTCCTGATAGACGATGGCGATGCCGGTTTCGAGGGCCTGGCGGATCGAACGGTTTTCCAATCGCAATTCCTGCCCATCGATAAAGATCTGCCCGTCATACGTTCCCCAGGGATAGACGCCCGACAGGATTTTCATCAGGGTCGATTTGCCCGCGCCATTTTCCCCGCAGATGCCGTGGATTTCGCCCCGTTTTATCTGAAGGGAGACATCGCGCAGGGCCACGACGCCGGGAAACTGTTTGGTGACGTTGCGAAAATCAAGGATAATATCATCGTTGCCGGGATGGGGTGCGGCGCTGTTGGCGTCGGCAGCGATCACAACATTGTCATCATTCATTGCGCACTCCTTACTGCGAGACTGTTCACAAAAACAACAGGCAATGTTTTCAAGAAGAGCGCCTCCTTATAGCAAGTGACATACGCCTTACTACAAGGAGGCACTATCGCTTACTGAACTAAATCACGTACCTTCGCGCCTAGGGCTTCGCCGGACGTTGTGCTTCGGGAATGTCGCGATATACGTCGTCGTAGCTTTGGAATCCGCTCTTGACCACGAGATCGTAGACGTTGCCTTTGTTGACTTGGTAGACAGGCAAGAACTTGCACGGAACTTCTCCCTTCATAGAGGGATCGTTGGTCAGTTCAGCCAGGGTGTACATCTTCAGGTCGGCTTTCTCACCCTTGATCAGTTGGTCCACCAGATCAATCGCCAACGGGGATAGATCGCGGATGTCCTTGAGGATGGAGACGGTCAACTCGCCCTTGACGATGCTGTTACAACCAGGGGCGGTTGCATCCTGCCCCGAGATTGGGACGATACCGGCCAATCCCTGCGCTTTCAGCGCCTGGAGCGCCCCCAGACCGGTGCCGTCATTGGAAGCGACCACTGCATCGATGTCGTTACCGGCTGCGACGAGGATGTTCTCCATCAGCTTGAGCGCGTTCGCGGCATCCCAGTTCTCCACCCACTGATCGGCGACGATTTCGATCTTGCCCGCTTTCTCCAGTGGATCCAGGATTTCGTCCTGACCCTGGCGGAAGAGGATGGCGTTGTTATCGGTGGGGCTGCCGCCCAGTTTTACGACGCGGGCAGGCCCTTTGCCGGCCACATCCCAGTTGTCGATGTTAAGCGCGCTCATCACACCCAACGCCTGCTGGCGGCCCACTTCGACGTTGTTGAAGGAGACGTAGGCGGAGATGTCGGGGGTCTTGATCAAGCGGTCGTAAGCCAGGACGATCACGCCTTTCTTGGCGGCGGCGCTGGCGGCGGTGGCGGCGGCGTCACCGTCTTCCGCGACGATGATGATGGCCTTGACGCCCTGCGTGACCATGTTGTCGATCTGGTCATTCTGCAACTTCACGTCGTGCGCAGCTTCCTGGGAAATAACCTCGTAGCCCTTGTCTTCCAGCAGCTTGCGCATAAGAATTTCCTCGTTCTTCCACCGCTCAGTGGCGAAGTCCGAGAAAGACAGGCCGACTTTGACCTTGCCGCTACCTTTGCAGCCGGCGAGGCTAGTCATAAGCATAGCCACTAAGAGAATGGCCGTTACCAATCGAAATTTGCGAGACATTTCTATTCCCTCCTGATTTAGTGTGTTTGAATGATAAAAAACTATGTGGTGATAACTTTCTCTCTTTTTTTGTGGAATTGAACCTCCTTGGCTAAATGTTTTGTTATGTGTTGTGTTGCATACAGCATAATGATACCATTGAAATTACATTTTTGCACACAAAAACGCATCTATTATACACAGGTGTGCTATTTCTCTATTGTCCCTTTCCCCTGCATCGTATCAGGAATATCCCCCAACCGCGTTAGGGGGTTTCCCCCTGTTGAGGGATAGGGTATAATGGAGCCATGGCACCGATACGTGTTGTTTTGGCTGACGATCATACCATTGTGCGTGCGGGAATTCGCAATACGTTGGAAAACATCCCCAACCTTGAGGTTGTGGGCGAAGCTGGCGACGGGACGGAGTTACTGACTGTGCTGCGCAATTTGCGTCCCGATCTGGTCTTGGTCGATGTGAATATGCCCCAATTTGATCCTATCGTGGCGGTGCGGCGTATGTGCGCCGATTACCCGCAGCTCAAAGTCCTTATCATCAGCGCCTATGACGATGCCGTGTATGTGCGGGGTTTGCTCACAGCCGGCGCACATGGCTACCATTTGAAAGATCAGCCGCTGCGCGATCTATCACTCGCAGTTGAGCGGGTGCTGCAGGGTGAGCGCTGGATCTCCAGTCCGCTGCTCGACAAGCTCGTGACCGGCCCCTTGCCCGCCGATCCGGCAGAGACGTTGAGCGCGCGCCAGCGGGATATTCTGGAACTGCTGCGGCAGGGTCGCTCCAATCAGGATATTGCTGCGACGTTAGGATTGAGCGCCAAGACCATCGAAAACCATCTGACGCGCCTCTACCGGCAACTCGGCGTGACGAATCGTTTGGAGGCCATCGCGCACATCATGCGGCAGCCAGAGCGCCTGGCGCTCTCTGGTGTACAAGCCGCGCGCGACTGCGATGGTCCTGTGGCAAACACGCCCTACATCAATCTGCTGCTGGTGGATGACAACGCCCGGTATCGTAACCGCCTACGACAAATGGTGGCCCGTGCCCATCCGCAGGCCACCATCTACGAAGCTGACGGCAATCGCACCGTTGTGCAACTGATCAAGCGTGTGTTCATTCATCTGGCGCTGGTGGATGTCGTCCTGGGCGATGAGAGTGGCATTCAGTGCG
Source organism: Chloroflexota bacterium (assembly GCA_022707725.1). Lineage (GTDB taxonomy): Bacteria > Chloroflexota > Anaerolineae > B4-G1 > SLSP01 > DSWT01. The sequence goes on from JAKJAB010000064.1 coordinate 3,228, forward strand.
CGCGCACTATGCACACGCTCTCACCGGCCACGCGCATCGTCCTCATCAGCGCCTATCCCGATGCCGAGTTCCATCGCAGCGGGCTTGAAGCCGGCGCATGCGCTTTCCTCGACAAAAAGAGCCTCGACATTCTCACGCTACGCCAGATTATTGGCGACATCGCGGCATTGTAGCCCTATTTATTGTAGCCCTATTTATGGGTGCGTGAGTGCCGTTCTAGTGAGAATATGCTCGTAGCACCAAAGGCAAGTAGATCGCGCGACTTTTAACCGTTGTGGTCAGGCTATCCGTATCACCCCAGGCACCTGGTGCGGCAATCTCGACCTGGTTAACCAGTAACCCCACAGCGTCTGTCGCCACTGTTGTGGTGATGACGATGCTCCCCGTTGCCCCTGCATTCAACGATGATGGGATATTCCACACGTATTGTTGCCCGGTATGGGTGACGGGATCCGGATAGGCGCTGCCGTAGCTGACGCCTGTGGGCAGCGTGTCGGTGAGAACAACGTTGTTTGCTGCTGCCGTACCCTTGTTGCGGTAGGTTAGCGTGTAGATCAGGTGCTCGCCCGGATAGACTTCAGCAGCGCTGCCTGTTTTCTCCACGGACAGAATAACGCCTTCGGTGACGACCTGGGTGCGCCACAGCGCCGGCACGGAGGTATGCGTCGGCGCGTTCAACGAAGCTGTGTTGGTGATGGGGCCTGCGTTCGCCGGTGCGGTGGTAACCAGATTGATTTCCCACCATGCACCCGGCGCCAGGCTCCCCACTGCCCATAAAGGCGGCGTAGCTATCGCGGGTGGGACCGAGGCGCTCACCAATGTCACGCCAGTGGGCAATACGTCGATGAGTTCTACGTTGTGGTAGGCCACAGGCCCGGTATTCTCGCAGCGCAGCGTGTATTCTAGTTCGCCTTCGATCAGTGCGGCAGTGTCGCCAACTTTGGTCAAGCGTAAATGGCTGGTGGCCGGCATAGTCGTGATCAACAGTGAGTCTACCGTGGGCGTGACGCCATCAGCCGTGACCAATGCCCGGTTGAGGAGCGAAGCGTACCCCGACAGGACGCGCACCTGCACGGTGATGTTCGTAGGTGTTGTCGTCGGTCCCACGGATGGCGCAGTGAACAACAGAATGCCGTCAGCGCTGGACACAGGCGCAGGCGACGCCGAGATGTACTGCACGCCGCCCGGCAGAAAATCATACACGCGCACGTTGAAGGCTTGCGATCCGGATGCGGTATTCGCGTAGGAGAGGGTGTAACTCACGATATCGCCAGGTTGTGGAGCGGTTTTATCTGCTGTCTTATCAATGGTGAGTACCGGATTACCGATAGGGCTGTCGAAGAGCAGCGGTCTCGGCAAGGCTGTACCAGCCTCCAACTGTTGCGGCAGGCTCAGACCAAAGACAAACAACATCCCGACGATGGTGAAGGTGAAGACGGCGGCCCACTTCGCGGGCGGCCACTTCGTGGTAGATACAGGGTGATTCACACGTTCATCTGACATGGCAACCTCCTCATATTGGGTTTAGGGTTGAACATCAAAGATCGGATTCGTTGGCGGGCATTTTGTGCGCCAGGTAACGGCGCAGAGCAGCGCTGCGGGTGGTCGCCATCACCGCACAGGCCGTGACAATGGGGACAATAACCGAGGTGGGTAATTCATCCAGGAATGTATCGGGGGTTAGCTGCCCATCGAACATCAACGCGGCGAGTTCGATCAGGCGCTGGCTCTCCTGCATCCCCAGGTGGCGATAGATGAACAACGACATAGGCGAATTACTCATATCAAAGCTCGATGCGCTGGCGCGGCCATAGGCCAGTAGACGGAAGATCGGTGAACCATCATCTTCCAGGCAAGAGGCGGCTGGCAACGGCAAGAAGTCTTCCAGGCGCACGTAGTCCTTGTCGGCCGTATCGATGTCGCCCATGAAGAGGGCCATCGGTGCATCGCCGCCGGTCAGTTCGGCCAATGCCTCAAGAATGGCGGCGGTAAGCAGTTTGATGTCCAGATACTCGCATGCAGTGCGGACGTTCTGGTGTGCCAATCTCACCATCTCGGTGTAGGTTTCCAGCGGCGGTGTGTCGTGGTAACGGTTGAAAATCATCTCCGGGTCGAGGGAGTTCAAAAATTCGTTCATTTTTTGTAACGCCTGGCGATAGCTTCGAATCGAATAAATGCCCTTGAGCCGCAATGAGGGATTTGTTTCAGGCAGCAGTAACCACGTCCCGTCCAAGAAAATCGCCGAATCTTTTTCTGCGAAACTCGCCACATCGCGGTTGGAAAGCGCGACAGCCATTTCGACGGTCTGCGCAATTTCCTCCGTAGTCATTCCATAGTCGTGCCGGGCATTGATGGCGGCAAGCCGGCGCACGAGCACATCGGCGGGGCTTTCGCCCTGCGCGTTGATGCCGCGAAAGGGAATCGTCGCCTCAATGCAGGCGGTCGCCTTGAGCAGGTCCCGCATACTGACAAGCCCTTCGAGACTTTTGTTCATCGTCAGGGCGCTGAGAAACTCGTTCTGTCCGCCGAGCGTCGCCAGCTGTTGTCCCGGCTGGAAGTCGAACACCTCAAGAGTGCGTGCGAATGCGGCGTCTGTCGGGTCTATGTGTGTTGTCAGGAACAACTGTCCGCTTTCTTCCCGCAGGTAAGGGGCGATCAGCAGCTCGATTTCAGGGATGAAGCCTGCGTCGACCTGGTAGTAGACGATGTCGTGATACAACGCCGCAAGAGCCTGGATCGGGGTGGATGCATCCGAGAGGGAGAAAATGTGTTCTGGCGTGTGGAAGTAGCGGGCCTGCACCGTCATAGCTCTGTGAACCATGATCGCCAGTCCTTCGAGTCGCAATAGATCGATATGGGCGTGCAGGCCTTCGAGTGTCTCTTTGAAGAGTTTAATCGTCTTTTGGATCGTCCCGATTTCCATACCCCTTCCTTTCAGGGAATGAGCGTTGCGTTCCAACTCTCGCCAGGTTAGTCGACACTGAATCAGGGTGTGCAGGTTATTCCTATTCTACACTAATTTGGCATAAAATGCACAATTGCTCACTTCGTTATCTGCGGTATACTGTACCTTTGATGCTGTGACCTCTGGCGCACGAGGGAAGGAGACAATGAAAGCGACGATCGTGGAAGAAACCCATAACCGTGTGGTGTGGGAGGTCAGAACCTCAACCTTGTGGATTGTGCTGGGGTTGTTCCTCGGCGGGCTGTGTGTCGCCGTGTTTCTTGTCCTCGTACCGTTGACGCCGCGTTGGGACCTGGTGGGCGTAGTGCTGGCCTTAGCCTTGAGTGTCGCAGTCTTGTTGGCGTTGACCACGCCGCTTGCTGAGCGTGGCGAGTTAGAGCGTACTCTGGATGGCGGAAGCCTGGCGCGCGTCCGGCAGTGGCTATTTTACGGCCGGCGTTCCGCATGGCAGGCGCCATTGGAATCCATTGTCGGTTTTCGCCCGGAGGTGCGGATCTTCGAGGACACGGGCGAGCAGACCTACACACGCTCGCGCCTGTGGGCGTTCCTTACGGACGCCGATCCTTTGCCGCTCACGGATTGGCTCGATGTGCCGTTTGTGCACACCCTCGGCGAGTTGTTGGCCAAAGCCGCGCGTTGTACCTTCGAACCGGAATGAGCCACAAGGGCAAGCTTTATCGTCTGGAAGGCGTCGTCCTGAACCGGCGCGACCAGGGCGAGGCCGACCGCGTCGTGAAACTGCTCACCGCCGAGGGCAGCGTGGATTTGCTGGCGAAGGGCGTCCGCAAACCGCGCTCGCGCAAGGCCGGGCACCTCGAGCTTTTCGCCAGGACGCAGGTGTTGGTTTCGCGGGTCACGGGGTCGTGGGACATCGTCAGCCAGGCGGAGGCTGTGCAGGTGCGCGCGCGCCTTCAAGAGGACTTTCGCCTGGGCACGTATGCGCGCTACGTCGCCGAGTTGGCGGTCCGTTTTTTCGAAGGGGAAACCGAGCCGCAGTTGTACGCGCTGGTGGACGACGTTCTGGCGCGGCTGGACGGCGGCGCCGCCCCGGAATTGCTGACCCGTTGGTACGAACAGCAGGCGCTGGCGCTGGCGGGTTTCCGTCCCGAGTGGCTGACGTGCGTGGGCGAGCGCGGCGGCAATCTGTGTCAAATGCCCCTGCGCCCCCGCGCCGACGACCGGCGGCCCTACGGCCTCGATATGGAACGCGGCGGCGCGGTCTGTCATGAGTGCTTTGCGGCGGACGCGCGCGAGCACACCGTGCGCCCGCTGTCGCCGAGCGCGCTTTCGTGGCTGCAAACGTTACAGCGCCGCAGTTTCGACGAGGTGACGCGGTTCGCCTTGCCGGAGCGCACCGCCAAAGAGTTAGCGCAGGCGATGGAACAATACATCGCCTATCACCTGGAGCGCCGTCCGGCGGCGCTGCGGCTGCTGCACGACAATCGCGGATAGGATTTTCGACTATGATGGATACAGAACAGTTTTTCGCACCAGAACAGTACGTCACTGACGAATTTACCATTCGTAGCTACCTGCCCGGCGATGGAGCACTGTTGGCGGAGGCAACCAGCGCCTCGTATGAACATCTGACGCGCTTTATGCCGTGGGCCAAGCCGCACATCGACGAGACCGAGGCCGAGCAAATCGTCCGGCGTTTTCGCGGCGAATATCTGCTCAACACGAATTTTGTCTTGGGGGTCTTTTCCCCTGACGGCAAGCGCCTACTGGGCAGCTCTGGTTTTCACCTGCGCGAGGGCGAGTTGGATAACCGCGCCGCCGAAATCGGGATGTGGATCCGCGCCAATGCCGCGCACAAGGGACTGGGTACGCGGGTGCTGCGGGCGATTCTCACGTGGGGCTTCTCAGAATGGCCTTGGGAGCGTCTGACCTGGCGCTGCAACGAGGAGAACGTCGCCAGTCGCCGCGTTGCCGAAAAAGCCGGAATGCTGCTCGAAGCCTGCTTCCGCGGCAACATCCGCCTGCCCGACGGGACGCGCGAAACCACCCTCGCCTTCGCCGCGCTAAAAGAGGAATGGGGGGGTGGTAATCGGTAACCGGTAACTGGGAATTGGCAATCTGTGATTAGGCTTCATTCGCTGATTCTTTTATTCGCTGATTCTTTTATTCGCCATTTGCCATTTGCACAGGAGGCCATAATGGACGTTTTCGAAGCAATTCGCACCCGGCGCAGTGTGCGCGCGTTCACGGGTGAGGCGATCCCGCGTGAGGACTTGGAGAAGATCGTGGATGCTGGACGGCTTGCTGCATCGGGCAGCAACAAGCAGCCGTGGGACTTCATCGTCATCACCGACCATACGATAATCGAACAGTTAGCGACCACTTCGCAGTGGATCGAGCAGGCCGGTGCGATGATTGCCGTGGTCATGGACCCCGAATCGCGCTGGTGGATGGAGGACGGAGCCGCCGCCGTGCAGAACATGCTCCTCGCCGCCACCGCGCTTGGATACGGCTCCTGCTGGCTCGAAGGCTACGTGTTACGCAACGAGGAAGCCTTCAAGACCCTGCTTGGTGTCCCGCCGGAGAAGCGGCTGATGGTATTAGTACCTGTCGGTGTGCCGGTTGAGTGGCCTACGAAGGAAAAGAAGCCGCTCGAAGAGGTCATCCACTGGGAGCGTTATTGAGATAGTCGCTCTCGGCCCATGCCTGGCGGCGTCAATTATCTGCTTCAAGTGGTAAGGTTCACTACTGAGGGGAATTGGTGAGGAAATGCTGATATGAAACCAGAAATGGCAAAGAAGCTACGTACTGCAGGTTCCCTATTGGCGATCAGCCTGGTCGTTGCGGCTATAGCAGGCGTGTTCTTGACCGGAGTGCTGACCGCGTTCAAGCAACTGGCCTGGTCGGCTGGCCTTTTCGTTACGCTGAGGATGCTGGTTGCTATTCTGCTCGGTGGAGTTCTGGGCCTGGCAATCGGGCTCCTTATCAGGCGTAAAAAAGTCGTCCTTCGAGGGCTGCTCGTTCTTATACTGTTTGTGTCGATTGTGTTTGTACATGTTCATGTTTCTAATCTGCTATCTGAGTATACGCCCGCGATGAGTGGTTCTATCGCCCCTATTGCCGGATCCTTGCCTGATGTTGGATTTTTGGTGGGCCTTGTAGCAGGCTCTCATCACTTCATACGCAGACGCGGCAGGACTGGCTCGGCAGACAGATCCGGCGAGTGAAGCGTTTCTCGCACGTGATATGTACCTGTTGAGCAAAGGCTAGAAACCACCCCTTAGGTTATCCCCCCGACGCGCGTCTTCTGATCCTCAACGCCGACGATTTCGGGATGTGTCACGCGGTCAACGCGGCGATTAGAAAATGATGAAGTGTATATGCTCGTTGCGCGCACACAAAAATCCGTTACAATCCGTTGAATCCGTTGACATTATTCGAGGTGAATCACGTATGCTGACATTTCAGGAAGTCCTTCTTCGTTTACAGCGCTACTGGGCCGACCAGGGCGCGCTGCTCTGGCTGCCGTACAGCGAAAAAGTCGGCGCGGGCACGATGAACCCGGCGACTTTCCTCCGCGTGCTGGGGCCGGAACCCTGGAACGTGGTCTACATCGAGCCGTCGTACCGGCCCGACGACGGGCGCTATGCCGAAAACCCCAACCGGATGCAGATGCACACCCAGTTGCAGGTCATCCTCAAGCCCGATCCCGGCGACCCGCAGGAACGCTACCTCAAGAGCCTGGAAGCGATCGGCATCCGCCGCGAGGAGCACGACATCCGCTTCGTCGAGGACAAATGGGAAAGCCCGGCGCTCGGTGCGTGGGGCCTGGGGTGGGAGATCTGGCTGGATGGGCAGGAGATCACGCAGTACACCTACTTCCAGCAGGCCGGCGGCATCAACCTGGAAATGCCCTCCGTCGAACTGACCTACGGCCTGGAACGTATCGTGATGTCTCTCCAAAACGTCCGTTCCGTGTGGGACATCGCCTGGGACGACAACCATACCTACGGCGAAATTCTGGCTGATCAGGAAGTCGATCATTGCCGGTACGAGTTCGAGTACGCCGACATCGACCGCGTGCAGGCGATGTACGACCTGTTCGAGAAAGAGGCGCTGTTCAACCTCAAACACGGGCTGGTCGTGCCCTCGCTCGACTACATCCTGCGCTGCTCGCACGCCTTCAACCTGCTCGACGCGCGGGGGACGGTCGGTGTCACCGAGCGCGCCGTCTTCTTCAAGCGGATGCGCGATCTGTCGCGGCAGGTTGCTGAAGCGTACCTGGCCCAGCGCGACCGGGCCGGCTTCCCGTGGGAAAATCGCTCTGGACTGACCTCGGCCTCGGCCTCGCCGGGCGCGTTGATGCATCTGCCGTTACAGGACAAGATGCCGCCGTTGATACAACCCGTCCCCGTTCAGGGATGCGCGCCGTTTCTCTTTGAGTTGGGTGTGGAAGAGCTACCCGTCACACACTTGACCGACGCACTGGCGCAGTGGCGCGAGCTGATCCCCGCCGCTCTCGACGCGGCGAAGCTGGCCCACGGCGACGTTCACATCTGGGGCACGCCGCGCCGTCTCGTAGTTTACGTGGTGGATATGGCGCTCCGGCAGGCCGACGAAACGCTGGAAATCAAAGGGCCGCCGGCCAGCGCCGCTTTCGACGCGGACGGCAACCCGACGCGCGCCGCGCAGGGCTTTGCGCGGTCCAAGGGCGTGGACGTGGCGGATTTGGTCGTCCGCGAGACGGAGGGTGGGGCGTATACCTTCGTCACCCAACACGTGCCCGGACGCGCCGCTGCTGAGGCGCTGGCGGACTTGTTGCCCGACTGGATTGCCAAACTGCACTTTCCGCGCGCGATGCGCTGGAACAAAACCGGCGTCGCGTTTAGCCGCCCCATTCGCTGGCTGCTGGCGCTCTTGGGCGAGGACGAAGTCCCCTTCTCCTACGCGGGCTTGCACAGCGGGCGCGTGACTCGCGGCCCGCGCCCGGCGGGATCGCCCGAAGTGGCGCTGGCTGCTGCGAGCGATTACCAGCCCACACTGGCCTCCTATGGCGTTATTGTCGATCAGGATGCGCGCCAGGCGGAGATTCTGCGCCAGGTGCAGGCGGTTGCGGCGGAAGTCGGCGGGCAAATCCCCGACGACCCGGCGCTGTTGGAGGAAGTGACTAACCTGGTCGAAGTGCCGACGGCGCTGCTCGGCGCGTTCGAGAAGCGCTATCTCACGCTGCCGCAGGACGTGCTCATCGCCGTGATGAAGAAACACCAGCGTTACTTCCCCGTGTTCGACGCGCGCGGGCGCATTATGGCGCACTTCGTCGCCGTTCGCAACGGCGGCAGTGAGCACCTCGATTTGGTGCGCCAGGGCAACGAGGACGTCATCCGCGCGCGCTACGCCGATGCGGAATTCTTCTACAACCAGGATTGCCGCAAGCCGCTGGCGGACTACCGCGACGGTTTGGCGAAACTGACTTTCCAGATGGACCTGGGGTCGATTTTGCAGAAATCCGAGCGATTGGAGAAACTCGCGCCATGGGTGGGCGAGCGGATGCGCCTGTCCGCCGAGGATATGGACACGCTCAACCGCGCGGCGTATCTGGCGAAGGCCGATCTTGCCACGCACATAGTTGTGGAGATGACGAGCCTGCAGGGTATCATGGGCCGCGAGTACGCCAAACGCTCCGGCGAACCGGCGGCGGTCGCGCAGGCGATCTTCGAGCACTATCTGCCGCGCTCGGCCGGCGACAAGCTACCGAAGAGCGCGCCCGGCGTCGCATTGGCGCTGGCGGACCGGCTGGATAGCCTGGCGGGCCTGTTTGCCGTGGGCCTCGCGCCGACCGGGTCGGCGGACCCCTACGGCTTGCGCCGGGCCGCAGCCGGCGTCGTGCAAATCCTGCTAGAGCGCGGGTTGCCGTTCTCCACGCGGGCAGGGCTGGCGGAAGCGGCGCTTGCGCTGCCGGTCGAAGCGTCTCCCGAAAGTCTCGCCGCTGCTGTGGATTTCATCGTTGGGCGGCTCCAGGTGATGCTGCGCGAAACCGGCCTGGCCTTCGACGTGGTCGAGGCGGCGCTGGCGGCGCGCGGCGAGAATCCCGTCCTGGCCCGCGAAGCCGCGCAGCAACTCGCCGCCTGGGTCGCCAGCGCCGGGTGGAACGTGCTGCTCGATAACTACGCGCGCTGCGCGCGTATCACCCGCGAGCAGCCGCGCTTTACGCTGCATCCCGAACGGCTGCGCGAACCCGCTGAGACGGCGCTTTACAAGGCGCTTTGCGCTGCCGAGGCCGCCGTCAGCCCTGAAAGCGACGTTGACGGTTTCCTCACTGCGTTTGCCCCGCTCGCGCCGCTCATCCAGGCGTTTTTCGACGAGGTGTTGGTGATGGACAGGGACGCCGCCTTGCGTGAGGCGCGCCTGGCGCTGTTGCAGCGCATCGTGGGTCTGGCGGAGGGGATTGTGGATTTGAGCAAGCTGGAGGGGTTCTAAGCGGCGCTTGCTTTTTTGTTCGCTCCCGCTGGCTCGCAATCCGGTGACTCGCTTGTTTGGACGCAATCCGGCGCTTTAGGGCTACGCCCCCGCGCGCTCTCTTGTTCGGCGAGCAGGCGGGCGAGCAGTTGCGCCTGGGTATCTGGTACGGGTTTTGCGCCTGCGGGTGAGGCTTCCAGCGGAGTTTCTTCGCGTAACCATTCCCGGAGAGCGCGTTCGGCGTCATCGTCCGGCAGGTCGAGAGCCGGGAGAGCACCCGGCGGCGGCTCGACCGTCTCTGGCGCGGGCTGGGGGGGATCCGCTTGAGCGGGTTGGGGCGCGACGCCGAGCCATTCCAGGTCGCCCATACCGGCGAAGGGGTCGTCCCCCAGAATGTGAACCAGGCGGGGGGCTTCTTTATCCGTCATCGTGGAGCACCCTTTCCACCAAACGCATGTAATCCTGCGCGCCGTAGCTTTCCGGCGCGTACTCGTAGATGCTTTGTTGGTGGCTCGCAGCCTCGGCCAGTTTCACGTTGGAGCGAATCGGCTCGGCGACTTTGCCCCGGAAGTAATAGTCGAGCAGTTGCATCACCTCGCGGTCCTTGCGCAGGCGTTCGTAATACATCGTCGGCACCACCAACGTCAATCTCAAGCGATGGTCGGGAATGCGCCCGATGTCCTTGAGCGTATCGATGACCTGGCGGATGCCGACCATCGCCAGATAATCGGTCGAAACGGGGATCATCAGCTCGGTGGCGTAGAGCAGCGCGTTGTGCGTAAGCATGCTGATGCTGTGCGAGCAGTCGAGCAGGATGTAGTCGTAGCCGTTGACGTGTTTCATCGTGTGATAAAGGACGCGCCGCGACACGCGCTCGTCGTAGAATTTCCAGAGTTGCGCTTCCGCCTGCACCAGAGCGTGGCTGCCCAGGATCAAATCGAGGTTTTTCCGCGCCGGGACGATACATTGATCCGGACCGGCGTAACCGAGCATCATATCGGCGGCGCCGCGCGTGTGGCGGACGCCCAGCCACGTTCCCAGACTGCCCTGCGGGTCCATATCGATGCACAAGACCCGCGCCCCCCG
>JAKJAB010000064.1:13702-13963 GCA_022707725.1 Chloroflexota bacterium
TTGACGGCGGTCGTCGTCTTTCCCGTACCGCCTTTGTAGTTGAGGATGCTGATGATGCGTGTCATACTACAGTTTTACCTCGTCACGCATAGTATACCCTGAAAATGACGATTTAGACAGCGCCTCCAACGACAGACCTGACACCCTATTTTTTGCGCAAAAATAGGATGTCAGGCCTGGAAGGTATAGCCGGAGTATCGCCTACCGATTGCGCAGCGTGAGCGGCAGATAGACGATAAACGCCTCTTTCAACGCGGCATC
>JAKJAB010000650.1 GCA_022707725.1 Chloroflexota bacterium
GGCGCCCGTGAGCAACAGAGGCGTCGCCTTGACCAACACCTCCAACGCGCTGACGCGACTGGAGAGTGGATCAATCAAAAAATAGTAATAGGCTTCCAGTGGGTTGGCCTTGACCAACACCACCAACAGCGCCGTCATCAGAAAGGTCAACAGCGTCGCCGCCACAGGCAACAAAACCCGCAGCCACACCGGCGCCGTTCCCCGTTCAAGTCGTAGTTCAGCCATAGGTAACCGTGTTCGTTCGCTAGTATGTAAAACCTGAGGGGGTGACAAGGTGAGGGGGTGAAGTAGACGACTATGTCACCTTGTCACCTTGTCGCCTTGTCACCTTGTCACCTTGTCACGCCTGCCATCAACAACCCGATCCGCTCGACCAATTCGGCCTGGGGCGCTTCCGCCACCGGCAAGATCCCCATGATCTGCCCTTCATAAATGACGGCAATGCGGTCAGCCAGGGCGAGAATCTCATCCAGATCTTCCGAGATGAGCAAAATGGCCGCGCCTTTACCCCGCTGTTCCATCAATTTGTTGCGCACATACTCAGTCGCGCCGATATCGAGTCCACGGGTC
>JAKJAB010000651.1:0-245 GCA_022707725.1 Chloroflexota bacterium
CAAGCGGATGACACCCAAAGCCTTTACAGAATCCGTTGTCGAATCCGCCGCCCTCGCCTGGCTGGAAGCCATCGGCTGGACGACTAAACATGGCGCCGAGATCGCCCCGGGACAGCTCTGGGCCGAGCGGGCCGACTACGCCCAGGTCGTGCTGGCGCAGCGCCTGCGTGATACCTTGGCACGCCTAAACCCTGCCCTGCCGCCGGAGGCCCTGGATGAGGCCTTTCGCAGGCTTCTGCGTCCCG
>JAKJAB010000651.1:318-568 GCA_022707725.1 Chloroflexota bacterium
CACCGTCAACTCGTGGACGGGGTCACCGTCGAGTACCGTGCGAAGGCGGGTGAAATCCGTGGCGCACAGGCGCGCATCGTGGATTTCGACGACCCGGAGAACAACGACTGGCTGGCCGTCAACCAGTTCACCGTGGCCGAAAACAAGCACACCCGAAGGCCGGACATCGTGCTTTTCGTCAACGGCCTACCCCTGGTCATCCTGGAGCTGAAAAACGCGGCCGACGAGAACGCCGATATCGGGGCCGCCT
>JAKJAB010000652.1:0-253 GCA_022707725.1 Chloroflexota bacterium
CCGGCAAATCGGTCTGCATCGCGGCGATAACCACCTGTCTGGCGATGAATAATAAGCCTGAGGACCTGCGCCTGGTGATGATTGACCCCAAACGCGTGGAACTGACCCGCTTTAACGGCCTTCCGCACCTGTTGGGCCAGGTGGAGACAGACCTGGAACGGATTCGAAGTCTGCTGCGCTGGGCTGTGGGGGAGATGGAATCTCGTTACAAAATTCTGGAAGAAGCGCATTCGCGCAATCTTGATTCTTACAA
>JAKJAB010000652.1:305-561 GCA_022707725.1 Chloroflexota bacterium
TGATGCTGGCTTCACCGGAAGAAACAGACCGTGCTTTGGTGCGGTTGGCGCAAAAGGCTCGCGCTGTAGGTATTCATCTAATCGTGGCCACGCAGCGGCCGAGCGTTGATATTATCACCGGCAACATCAAGGCCAACTTCCCCGCAAGAATTGCATTCACGGTTGCCACCCTGATGGATTCGCGCGTTATCCTGGACGCACCGGGGGCTGAGACTTTGCTTGGAAAAGGAGATTTGCTCTTTCTGAATCCCCGGAC
>JAKJAB010000653.1 GCA_022707725.1 Chloroflexota bacterium
CCATTCAGGTAAGGCATGCACACAAGGATGAGGCATACGAGCTCGGGCTGAGACTCCTTCAGAGAGTGGGCCTTTCCGACAAAGCCGATGAGTATCCCTGTACATTGTCGGGCGGGCAACAGCAGCGCGTGGCCATCGCCCGCGCGCTGGCGATGAACCCGAAGTTGATGCTATTCGATGAGCCCACGTCAGCTCTAGATCCGGAAATGGTCAAGGAAGTCATCGACGTCATGGAGGAACTGGTCGCGGACGGCATGACGATGATCGCCTTTATGGACCAAGGTGTGATCCTGGAGGAAGCCGCCCCTGATGAGTTCTTCGCAAACCCCAAGAATGAACGGACGCAGCTGTTTTTGTCGAAAATACTCTGATTTGTTAGCAGGCAAATAGCAGGAGGCGCAACTATGCGAAAAGGGCTTTATGACATACTGGGGCAGGACAAGTTCATCATCGGTGGAGTGCACCTTTTGGCGCTCCCGGGATCAACGGGATACGATGATGCAGGCGGCATGACCAAGATCATAGACACGGCCATTGAGGATGCGCTCAAGGTCCAGAAGG
>JAKJAB010000654.1:0-267 GCA_022707725.1 Chloroflexota bacterium
CCTTTGTTCAGACCGTCCACCAACTGCGCAATCGCCTGCGGCTGGTCGCCGGTGGGTTTGAAATTCGAAACGAGTTCGAATCCAGGCATGTAATCCTCCTGTGTGAATCAGCGAATGAAAGATTCAGCGAATGAAAGAATCAGCGAATGAAAGAATCAGCGAATGAGCGAACAAAGCGCGAGATGACGTGCTGTTTTTGAGGGATTGATCTATTGGCAGCCGTCATCCGCGGGCGCTTCCGCCAGTATCGGATAATTTGATCAGATG
>JAKJAB010000654.1:303-561 GCA_022707725.1 Chloroflexota bacterium
TAAACCGTTGCGTCCTAACCCCGACGTGACTTACGTTTCCAGAACGGTACGTTCTCTACAGGTTTCACCTCAGATGTAGAACGGGCCGTCGAGCGGGCCACCGGACCAGGAGGCTTGTCGGGCACTTCAAGCAAGAAGCGCCGGATCGCGTGTAACGCTGCGGTGAGAATCAGATCCCCGATGCCGACCATGTTGATGTCAATGAAGAAATCCTCTTCGGGGATCTGATCATCCAGTTTCTCGATTTCCTCGTGGAAG
>JAKJAB010000655.1:0-258 GCA_022707725.1 Chloroflexota bacterium
GGTAAAGGCTTTCAGGGTTTGGCTGTCGCTGCCGCCCATGGCCACGCGCGCTACGTAAATATTGCCGTAGCTCATGCTAATCAGACCCAGGTCTTTCTTGGGCTTGTCGCGTCCATCAGCGGCGAACTTCGCCACCGCGCCGCGCGGGGTCGCCTTGGAAGACTGACCGCCGGTATTGGAATACACCTCGGTATCCAGGACCAGGACGTTCACATCCCGGCCGGAAGCCAACACGTGGTCCAGGCCGCCATAACCGAT
>JAKJAB010000655.1:268-561 GCA_022707725.1 Chloroflexota bacterium
CCGCCAATAATCCAGACGCTCTTGCGCACAAGGTAATCCGCGACGGAAAGCAGGTTCTTGAGTTCCTGTTCGGTTTTGCCTTCCAGGGCGGCTTTCAGTTCGCGTACGCGCTTGCGCTGTTCCTGAATTTCAGCTTCGGACTTTTGGCTTGCGTGCAAAATGGAATCTGCCAGGTCGGAGCCTACCTGCTGGGCATGTTTTGCCAACAGTTCGCGGGCATACTGAGCGAGTTTATCAATCGTCAACCGCATACCCATGCCGAATTCGGCGTTATCCTCAAACAGTGAGTTCGA
>JAKJAB010000656.1:0-247 GCA_022707725.1 Chloroflexota bacterium
GAACACCGGGTCGGAGGCAGCGCGCTCAGGAACCGGCCACGCCATTGTCTGCTGTACCCCATACCCGGCGAGCAATGCCAGGGGCAGAACGACCGCCGCCACCGCTGAAGATGTCGCGCCGGGACGCAGATTCACCAATACCAGGCCCAGAAAAGCCCATAGTAACAATGCCAGGGGGAGACGATCTCTCTTGTTGATTGCCCAGATCACCCCGAGCAGGATCAGCAGCAAGGTCACCGGCTCGTAG
>JAKJAB010000656.1:316-544 GCA_022707725.1 Chloroflexota bacterium
CGTTCCAGCGCAGTCCCAGGCCGGTGGAGATCAACAGCGCGCCCACCACCCCCCACACAGCGGGTCTGATCCACGCTCGCAAAGGCGTCCTCACGCGGGGGACCGCATCCGGCGTGCTGAAGATCCAGGAGCAGAGCGTCCACGCCAGCACCCCGGCGAACATCGCATCATAGAACACCGGCCCCCCCGTCAGCCCAATCGCCAGCCCGGCAACGATAAGGGTGGTTG
>JAKJAB010000657.1:0-240 GCA_022707725.1 Chloroflexota bacterium
AAGGCCGATAAATTCGTCCAAGTCTAACCCAATGACGATTTACGATTGACGATTGACGAATTTAATATCATTGCGGCCAGTTGAGATGCGCAGTTCAATTCGTAAATCGTAAATCGTAAATCGTAAATCCGAACATGGCGGAAAAAGGCAGAGTCCTCATTATTGGAGAAGAAGAGCCCGCTGGTCGCGCGTGCAGGCAGATACTTGAGCTCCGAGGTTTTCGTACCGCCTCCTCGGAGA
>JAKJAB010000657.1:250-542 GCA_022707725.1 Chloroflexota bacterium
TACGCCGGCTGAAGCAGGCGTCCCCGAGCACGGCCATCATCATCACCAGCCAGAATCCCACAATCAGCTCCGTCGTAGAATCCATCCGGGCCGGAGCCTACGACTATCTGCCGAAGCCATTCCAGCCGGACGCGCTGATAAAGCTTGTGGAGCAGGCCGCCGGCGCTGCGAGGAGAGTTCTGGAAAATTCCTGCATCGGCCAGGAACTGCAGAGACAGATGCTGTCGCAGGTTCTGATCGGGCGCTCGGAGGCCATGACGCGTGTCGCCCGGCTCGTGCATAAAGCCGCCCC
>JAKJAB010000658.1 GCA_022707725.1 Chloroflexota bacterium
TGATGAGGCCGCTCGCCAGGTAATCCGCGAGGTGGGGCAGTATCTTGGCGTGGCGGCAGCGTATCTGGTCGGGGTTCTCGGCGGATGTCGCATTTTGCTCGCGGGACGGCTCTTGTATTTTGGGCAGTTTTTGCTCGACACCATCCAGGACGAACTGTCGCGACGTTCTCTTGCGGTGCTGGTGCAGGTGTCTGAAGTGGATTTTGTGAGCCTGGGCGGCGATATTGTGATGCTCGGTGCGGCGGCGATCTCACGGACGCAGTCACGGCGTTGCTGCGTTGCGGTGTGACGTTGACGGCGTTGTTTGGGCCGGAGCATGGCTTTTCGGGAGCCGTGGCCGATGGCCAACAGGTGCAGGACGCCGTTTACCGCTACACACAATTGCCCATCTACAGCCTTTACGGGACGACGCAAGAACCAACGCCGGCTATGCTGGCGGACGTCGATGTGCTGGTCTTCGATATGCAGGATGTGGGGGTGCGGTTTTACACCTTCATCAGCACGCTGTTTTACGCACTCAAGGGCGCGGCGAAGGCAGATG
>JAKJAB010000659.1 GCA_022707725.1 Chloroflexota bacterium
GTCAGGGAGGAGCCCCGATGACGATTCGACCGGAATTGATCCAACGACTGCGCGACAAGCGCGCGAAGCTGAGCGAACACGTCAGCAGGGAAAAGCTGGACGCCCTGCACGCCAGGGGACAACTTTCGGCGCGCGAGCGCATCGGCGAACTGGTCATCGCCGGCAGCTTCCAGGAATTCGGCCTGCATGCCGCGCACAATGCCACCCACTTCGGCATGGCCGGCCGGACCCTGCCCGCCGACGGCGTGATTGCCGGCACCGGCTACGTCGGCGACACGCAGGTGGCGGTGGTGAGCCAGGATTTCAGCGTGGTCGCCGGTACCCTGGGCAAGATGCAGGCGAAGAAGATCACCCGCACCATGCTGCACGCGCTCAAGATCGGCGTACCCGTGGTGGCGTTCAAGGATTCCGGCGGCGCGCGCATCCAGGAGGGCGTGGATGCGCTGTCCGGTTATGGCGAGGTGTTCTACGCCAATGTCCTGCTTTCCGGCGTCGTGCCGCAGATCGCGGTGATCTGCGGCCCCTGCGCCGGGGGCGCCG
>JAKJAB010000065.1:0-12170 GCA_022707725.1 Chloroflexota bacterium
CTGGCCGGCTATGACGTGACGATGGCAGAGACGGCGGCTGTCACGCTGACCTGGCGCGCCACAGGGACGCCGGATGCGGATTACACCGTCTTTGTCCACTTGGTTGATGCAGGCGGAACATTGATCGCGCAAGATGACGGTTTCCCGGCGGCGGGCGCTTATCCTACCTTATGGTGGCTGCCGGACGACGTGATCCAGGATCGCCATTCATTTTCCCTGGATGAAATCCCACAAACCTCGCTGTATTTCAGAGTGGGGCTTTACGAGCGCGAAAGCGGAGACCGTTTGCCTGCCTATCAAGCTGATGGCGAACGTCTGCCGGATGACGTGCTGACGCTTCTGGTGGACAGATAAGAGCCGGGCGTTTATGGTTGAGAAAATCTCCTCGAAGGTGGGCCTGGGCATTATCCTGCTGCTTTTTGTGCTGTTCGGCATCCTCAATAGTGTGGTCACGCCGCTCTTCGAAGCACCGGACGAACTCTGGCACTTTGCTTTCATCCGCTATCTGGCGCTCAACCACTCGCTGCCGGTGCAGCCCAAAGAGGGCATCGATATCTGGCTGCGGGAATCGGGCCAGCCGCCGCTGTATTATCTGACCGCAGCCCCGATTGCGGCGGCCTTCGACACTTCGGACTTTCCCGACTTCGTGCGCTTCAACGTCGCGCATCCGGCGGTGACGGCGAATTCGCAGAGCGACGCGCCGAATGTATTCATCCACACGTCATACGAGGCGTTCCCGTATCGCGGCAGCGTCTTGGTCATCCACCTTCTGCGTCTTTTTACGCTTCTGTGGGGCATTGGTACGCTCTTGGGGGTGTACTGGACGGCGCATGAGTTGATGCCGGATTCGACGTGGCTTTCCCTCGCGGCGACAGGCCTCACGGCATTCAATCCGCATTTCATCTACATCAGCAGCGTGGTCAACAACGATGCTGCCATCGCCTGTCTGGCGACGTTGACTTTATGGCTGTGTCTGCGCCTGTTGAAAAGCCCGGAATCCCGTCGCTGCCAGATGGGGCTGGGTATGGTCTTGGGACTGGCGCTGCTCGGCAAATTGAGCGCCGTGGCTTTGCTGGGGATTATGGGACTCGCTTTGGTGATGGTGTGGCGGCGTGACCGGGATACGTGGGCGTTCTTCACCCGTGCGCTGATCGTCTTTGGGTTGGCGCTACTCATCGCCGGGTGGTGGTACGCCCGGAATGGGCGACTGTATGGCGATCCTCTGGGCTGGAGCGTGTGGCTGGCGCATGCGGGCGTAGAGGAGATCGGGATTCTCGATCTGTTGCGCCAAATCCCGCAGGTCGCCGAGCGTTTCTGGTCGCCGTATGACGCGCTCTTTCCCGCGTGGTCGCTGTGGCTGTTGGCGGCGGCGACACTCGTAGCGGCAATCGGCTGGATCAGGGCGCTGGCGAAGCGCGAGCTGGCTTCCGGGATTTTCGTCGAAGGGGTGATTCTGTCCGCCGTCTGGTTCGCCGTGTTGAGCATCAGCCTGCTACGGTTTATGAGCCAGACGCCGGCAGCCAACGGGCGGTTACTCTTCCCGGGCATCGCTGCGTTTTCGGCGCTTTGGGTGTTGGGATTTCGGTTTGCGCTACCGGAGAGATGGAGGGAGCGGGGATTCGGCATCGTTGCTGGCGGATTGTCGCTTTTGAGCCTGTACAGCCCATTGCTCGGCATCGCTCCGCGTTATGCGCTGCCGCTTGTGAAACCTCCTTCCGCTTTGGTGGATGTGGTACACTTCGATAACGCGGAATTCGGCGCAGTGCAGTTGGTGGGGATGCGCGTTTCCCCCGATACGGACGGAGTAGGCGACGATGTCCAGGTGACGCTCTACTGGGAGGCGCTCTCCACCCCGCCCGCGAATTTGCGCGTGGTCGTGCGCTTGTGGACGGCGGGCGGGCGTTTGATCGCGCAACGCGATGCTGCGCCTGCGGGTGAGGTCTATCCGCCGGACTTGTGGAATATCGGCGATGTGATCCGGGACGCGCATCGTTTACACGTGGACGCCAGCGAACCGGCGATGGCTCGCGTTTCTATCAGTGTGGCGGATGGCGACGCCCAGTTAGGTGAAGTGTCTTCACCATTGGTAGTGCGCTTGAACGGGGCTGAGGAAAACGCGCCGGACGATTTGTTGCCATTGGATTACCGGCTGGGGGATGCGCTGGCTATGCAAGGGTACGATGTTGTGAACGATGGCCATCGCGTGATGCTTACCTTGCGTTGGGATGTCGTCGCTACATTGCCCGTCGATTACACGGTGTTCGCTCACGTGTACGATGCGGCCGGCATACTAGTGGGCCAGGGCGACGGTCCACCGTTGAACGGTGATTATCCCTCTTCCTACTGGCAAAGTGGGGAGCGTTTGACCGACACTCGTGAAATCGTACTCAAGGACCCGGCCGCGAAACTGGCTTACCTGCTTGTGGGCTTTTACCGACTCGCTGATGGCGTCCGCTTGCCGGTGGTTGGGGCTGACGGACAGCGCGTCATCGATGATGCGATCCGGCTAGAGGCGCACTGAGTGATACTAGCGCAGTTCGACCGCCCAGTCCATTACTTCGACGCCGCGATACTCCTCCTCGATCCAGTGGACGGCTTTCTCGAGCACGGCGTAGATATGGCTCGCGTCGTTGGACACAGCCACCACTGCAACATCCGCCGACTGCCAGGTATCCTGGTTGCCCACCTCCGCAGCAGCGACCTCGAACTGGCGGCGCAGTTGGGTAAGCAATGGCTTGAGCGCCCCGCGCTTCTCCTTCAGCGAGAACACGCCGGGCAGGTACAGGTGAATGGTACACGCTCCGATGATCATTTAGTCCTCAGTCCTCAGTCCTCAGTCGTTAGTCCGAAGTTGAAAGTTGAAGGTTGAAAGTTCAAAGTTGAATATCGCACGTCAAAGGTGTTCTTCCAAAATCAAAAATCCAAAATCGTCAAATCTTCTCCGTCCACACGGGATTGGTGTATTTCTCGGTCACGAGCTGGGCGATCAGGCGGCGCTCGGTGGGCAGGAGGGGAGCGGGGATGAGGGTGAGGGCGAGCGCGTCGGCGAAGCCTGCGACGAGCGCATCGGCAATCTCGCGCCAGGCGACGGCGCGGCCTAGCGCGTCGCGCAGGGTGAGCGCGTGGGCGCGGATGCGTGCGGCGGGCGGGCGCGCGGCAAGGTAGCCGGCGATGCGGGCGATGTCGCCGCTCAGGGGCAGCGTCCCGTGTTGGAGGATGCCGCCTTTGATGCGCATCTGCGCGCTGCCGAACAGCTTGCGCCCCCCCACGGTGATCTCGTAATCGGAGGGCAGCTCGAAGCACACGGGCGAGCGGCCTTCGCCGGGCGAGCGCGGGTCGCCGCGATTTTCGGCGTGGGCGCTGGCTTCGGCGTTGCGCAGGCCAATCTTTTCCAGGGCGTAGAGCAGCGCGGCGCTCAATCCTTTGTAGCTCTCCACAATCCCACCGGTCAGGCGCGGTTCGTCGTGTGTCACGGCGACGGCGTAGGCGAGTTCGTCTTCGTGGAGGACGGCGGTTCCGCCAGTGGCGCGCCGCAGCAGTGTGACGTTGTCCGCAGCGAGTCTTGCCGCGTCCGCATCGGCGAACGGCTGCCCGCGTCCCAACGTCAGCGCCGGCGGCGACCAGGCGTAGAGCCGCAGCGTAGGCGGCGAGCGCCGCGCAGCGACTTCGCGCAGCAGCGCTTCATCGGTCGCCATATTCAGCGCGCCGGATTTCGGGTGCGGTTCGAGAATGAGCCGCCAGGCGGCGGGGGGATAGTCTTTAGTCATGAGTCGGAAGTCGAAAGTCCGATGTTGAAGTAGAATCTGTTTCCCTGGTGATCCTGAAGGCATAACCGCCTTCATCATCTGTGCCCAGATACTGCATCCCAATCTTTTCCATGACGCGCTTCGAAGCGATGTTCTCCGGCGCAGCGCCTCCATGGACACTGGGCAGGTTCATCGGACCAAAAGCATAGCCCAGCAAAGCTCTGGCTGCCTCGGTTGCCAATCCCTGCCCCCAATAGTTTGCTTTGAGCAGGTAGAACAGCGCCGGATCGGGCTTAGTGCTATCCAGGTGATCTAGCCCGCACCAGCCAATAAATTCACCTGTATCCTTGAGGATGATTGCAAGGCACAAGTGCGTCAGTTTCCCCGGTGCATTTTGTGCGTGATTGGCGAGCATCCACTGCACTTGCTGTTCGGCTTCCGCGTGGGGAATTGGTCCTTCATCCAGTTTCCAACTGCGCGCCACAGCGTCGACATCAGCGGTAGTGACAGTTCTGATGATCAGGTGGGCCGTCTCGATGCGTATTTCGGTACTGCCCATCAATCTGTAGACGCTTAAGGATTTGATTCAGGAGCGAGCATCGGCAGGACTCTCTCAACCATCTCGACCATATGCGATGGGACGGGGAGCATCCAGGCTTCCTCGACCGGGCCACGGACGCGGGGCAGCAGTTGGATTTCGACGTGCAGCCGGACGGGCGCGTCGTGGTGCAGGGTGACGCGGCGCACGTAGCTGGATGTGCCGTTGCCCTTGAAGTAGTTGCCGAGCGCGTAGACTTCGTCGCGGCCCAGGGCTACCTCGCCCGGTTCAGAGCGCGAGTAAGCTCTGCGCATCGCCAGGTGCTGGCTGCCTGCCACCACCCCGCCGATGACGCCGCCGATGACGCCGCCGCCCAAAATACCGAGCCCGCTGCCCAGGATGGCCTGTCCCACGCCTTCATCTGCGCCGATGAGGAGGCCCGTCAGTGCGCCGGTAATGGCGAACAGCACAGTCAGGCAGCCTAGTTGAACTTTCCAATCGCCGCCTTCTTCTTCCCAAACCGTCTCTTTGAGGCGTTCCCACTCCAGCGTGGAGTACGTCCAGCGCACGAGCGGGCGGTCGCTGGCGAGGAACGCGGCGGCGCGTCGCGTATGGCCGCGACCCCATATCCACACGATGAGCGTGATCCCGCCGAACAGCGCGAGGAAAAACACGGCGATCACGAGAAAGAAGGCGTCGGTCAGCCCGATGACAGTCGCGCCCAGGGCTGCGAGCGTACCGAGCAGCGCCAGCACGGTGAGCCATAAAGGCGCGATCAATCCGCGTCGGTAAGGGTCGTTGGTCGGCAGTTGGAAATCGTATTCGTCGGTTGTCATAGTATGTGTTTCTCCCCGCGTTGCGGAACGATGACCTTGTCGTATCCCAATTTTTGCAGCCCCTCGGCGAGGTTCTGCGCGGGCTTGGGATCGCCGTGGACGACGAAGGCGGTTTTGACGATTTGCGCCTGCGGCGTGGCCCAATTGAGCAGGTCCGTGTGGTCCGCGTGGGCGCTATAGCCGTAGAGCGTGTAGACTTCGGCGCGGCGCTCGAACTCCTCGCCGAAGATGCGCACCACGGGTTCTTCGTCGGCGATGCGGCGGCCTAACGTGTACGGCGCTTGCCAGCCGGCGATGAGCACCGCGTTCTTGGGATCGCTGATGGCGTGTTTGAGGTGGTGCTGCACGCGCCCGGCTTCGGCCATGCCGGAGGCGCTGATGATGATGACCGGATTCTGCATAGTGTTGAGATCTTTGGATTCTTGCACGCTGCGGACGTAGCGCAGCCGGTGAAAACCGAAGGGGTCGTCGCTGTCACTCGCCGCGAGGAAATCCCGCGTCTCCTGGTCGTAGCAATCCGGGTGGAGGCGGAAAACTTCGGTAACGTTGACCGCCAGCGGGCTATCGACGTAGATCGGCAATTCCGGGATGCGCCCGGCGTGAGTCAGTTGGTGCAGGTCGTAGACGATGTCCTGCGTGCGTCCCACGGCGAAGGCGGGGATGATGATGCGCCCGCCGCGCGCGGCAACCGTGTTGACGATGTCCGCCAGTTGACTTTGGATATCTTCGATGGGGGGATGCTCGCGGTCGCCGTAGGTGCTCTCGATCATCAGGTAATCGGCGGGCGGCATCGGCGCGGGGTCGCGCACGATGGGGAGTTTAGGCTGGCCCAGGTCGCCGGTGAAGAGCAGACGCACCATGCCCTCACGTTCTTCCGATTCCAGCAGCACCATCGCCGATCCCAGGATGTGCCCCGAATCCAGGAATGTGACGCGGACGCCGCGGGCGATCTCCACGGGCCGGTCGTAGCCGACGCCGACGAAGTAGCGCAGCGTGCGCAGCGCATCGGCCTCGGTGTAGAGTGCTTCCATCGGCGGCTCGCCTTTACGCAGCCGCTTCTTGTTGACGTATTCCACGTCGCCCTCGTGGATGCGGCCCGAATCGGGCAACATCGCACCGCAGAGGCCGTAGGTGGCGTGCGTGGCATAGATCGGGCCGTCGTAGCCGGATTTCACCAGGTTGGGCAGGTTGCCGGAGTGGTCGATGTGGGCGTGTGAGAGCACGACGGCATCCAGACGGTGAATATCGACGGGGATTTTGTGATTACGCGCGTAGGCTTCGTCGCGCTTGCCTTGATAGAGGCCACATTCCAGCAAAATGTTACGCTTGTTGGTGCGGACGAGGTACATCGAGCCGGTGACAGTCCCGACGCCGCCGAGAAATGTGATTTTCATCTTCGGTTCCTCCAGAAGCAACCACGAATCTACACGAATTTACACTAATTTGCTTTCTATTCGTGAGTGTTTGTGACAATCGACAATCAAAGAATTGTACACGGATTTCATGGATTCTTTGGATTTTAGGAAAACAATCCGTGTTTTCCGTGTTCATCCGTGTACCGGAATTGCGAGATGCTTTTGAGCTATGTGGCGCTGCGCACAATGCGCAGTAAATCCGAACCGTAGGTCGCCTGCCGCCACGGGCCGATGCCGGGGATGTCGCCCAATTGCTCCAGCGTGCGCGGCGGACGGTGCGCCACTTCCCAGAGCACGGCGTTGGGCAGGATGACGTCGGAATCGACGCCCCGGCGAGCGGCGATGTCCTTGCGCCAGGCCTTGAGCGCGTTGTAGCGGTTGAGCACGTCCTGTGACGGGCGCTCGTGATTGCACGGCGAGGGCGGCATCGGGAGCGGCGGGCTGTGCAACGCCTTCAGGATGCCGTTGCCGAATCGTTGCGCCTGGTATGCCGTCAGCCCGGCGTAAGTGAGTTCTTCGTAACTGCGCGGCTGCACCTGCGCCAACTGGATCAGCCGCTGGTTCGAGACGACCTTGACGGCGGGCCGGTCCATACGTTGCGCCTGTTTATCGCGCCAGAGATGCAGCCGGTAGAGCACCTGCTGCTCGCCTGGATGCAGGTCGTGGACGCCCTTGATGCGCCAGAAGAAATCGTCGGGATTGGGGCCGGCGGGCGGATGGATGGTCTGGCAGAGGTAGTCGAACGTTTCCTGCGCCTCTTCCCAGCGTCCGGACGCGATCAGTTCTTCTTTTTGGATTTCCCGCAAGTCGAGCAGATAGTAGCTGTCCATCCAGGCATAGGTCAACGCCCTGTCGTCGAGGGGACGCTTGCCCCAGTCGTAACGCTGGAAGTGTTTGTCCAGGTGAACGTCGAACGTGCTATCCAGGATGTCGCCCAGGCCCACGCGCGGCCAGCCGAGGATGCGCGCGGCCCACATCGTATCGAAGAGCGCGGTGCATGTGAACCCGAAATCGCGCCGCAGCATAATCAAGTCGTAATCGGCGGCGTGGAAGACCTTCTCGATCTCCGGCGCGGCGAACACCGGGGCCAGCGGGCTGAGGTCGTCCAGCGGGAGCGGGTCGATCAGGTAATTCGCCTCCGGCGTCGAAATCTGGATGAGGCAGACGTGCTCGTGATAGGCGTAGAGGCTGTTGGCTTCGGTATCTACGGCGATGCGCGGTTCGTGGGACAAGCGTGTCGCCAGTTCGCGCAGCGCGTCTGGCGTGGCGATGACTTCTGGTGGGGCGACTGTCGATGCCGCTCGCGGCTCTTTCTGTGCCATAGTGCGGGTATTATCGCCGTTCGGGGGAGTTTGTCAAACGCGCGCGGAGCCTTCAGCTCCGCGCTAAAAGAGCGAAGCCCCTTTCAGGGACTAAATTGTAGCCCGCAGGGCTTCGCTCTTTCGGCCCAGCCTCTTCAGGGCCGGGCCTACGCCAGTGTGAACGATGCCACGGCGCGGATGTCCCTGGAGGAGCTGCCGAACGACACGGTGAACGCGCCCGGTTCGGCCACCCACTGCCCGCGATAGGGATCGTAGAACGAAAGCGCGCGCTCGTCCAGCGTGAACTCGACGACGGCGCTTTGTCCGGGTTCCAGGTGCACTTTCTTGAAGCCCTTCAACTCTTTCGGCGGGCGCACCAGCGACGAAACCGGGTCACCGACGTACACCTGCACGACTTCCTGCCCGGCCGCCGCGCCGGTATTCGTCACCGTGACGGAGACGCGGACGGGTTCGCCGGCCTCGACCGTCGCCGGGACCTGCGGGTCGCTGTAGGCGAACGTGGTATACGACAGTCCGTGCCCGAAGGGGAACAGCGGCTCGACGTCCTTCTTGTCGTAGTAGCGGTAGCCAACGAAGATGCCCTCGCCGTACAGCACTTCCATCGTGCCGGGGTAGTTGATGAAAGATGGGTTGTCCTCGTAGCGTTTGGGGAACGTGACCGGCAGCTTGCCGGAAGGGTTCACCGCGCCGCTGAGCACGTTGGCGACCGCATGGCCGCCTTCCTGGCCCATATAGTAGGCCAGCACGATTGCCGCAACGTCATCGGCCCACGGCATTTCGACGGGTGAACCGACGTTGAGCACGACGACGGTGTTGGGGTTTACCGCCGCAACCGCCGCAATGAGCGCGTCCTGCTCACCGGGCAGCTTCATGTGGGGACGATCTCGCCCTTCGCTCTCGAAGCCTTTGGGCATCCCGCCGAAGATGATGGCGACGTCGGATTGCTTCGCCAGCGCGACGGCGCGTTCCAGCCGGTCGTCGGGGTCGGGCGCGAACGCGCCTTGCAGGTAGAGCGCGGTGGAGTCCACGTCCGCCAGTTTGACGTACTCGACCTTGAGCGCGTAAGCGTGGTTGGCTTCCAATGTTACGTAGGCCTGCGCCACGCTGCTGAACCAGCCGCCTTCCGTTCCGGGCGTGGCCTCCAACATCAGTTCGCCGTCGAGGTACAGGCGGGCGATGCTGGCGTTGCGCAGTTCCAGCGCGTAGCGTCCGCTGCTGGGGACGGTCAGTGCGCCGGTCCAGCGCGCGGAAAAGACTTTCGCATCCACGCCCGGCGGCAGGGGGATGCGCCAGTCTTCGACGTTGGGTTCGATGCGCGAGGCGACCGGCGCGCCGGAAAGGTCGGCGTTGTTGAAGAATTCGCACAGCAGCCCCTCGCCCAGGTAATCCGGCTTGATGGCAGGCAGTTCGACGAAGTTGTCGCAGCCTTGCTCGTAGTTGATGACAACCGAATCGCCGAGTTTGGCCTTCAGCCCTTCCAGCGGGCTGACGCGATAGGGCGGCTCCAGGTACGAGCTGCCGCCGCCGCCGATGCGACATTCCGCCGCGTTCGGGCCGATGACGGCGATGGACTGCACGCCCTTGAGCGGTAGCACGTCGCCGCCGTTGACGGCGGTCTCATTCTTGAGCAGCGTGATCGAGGCTTCTTCCAGTTCGCGAGCAAGCGCCTGATGTTCGGGCGTGTTCAGCGATCCGGCGGGCATCGCGCCGTCCATTTTGCCGGATTTTACGATCATCCGCAGTATCCGCCGCGCCGCCTCGTCGATGACGTCTTCGTTCACCTGCCACGTTTGGACCGCTGCTTCGAGCAGTCTGCCGTAGTAGAGCGCCGGGCCGGGCATTTCGATGTCCAGGCCGCCGGCGACGGATTCCACAGTGGTGTGGTTCGCGCCCCAGTCCGAGACGACCACGCCCTCGAAGCCCCATTCGCCCTTGAGGATCTCGTTTTGCAGGTAGTCGTTTTCGCTGGCGTAGATGCCGTTGATGCGGTTGTACGAGCACATCACCGTCCAGGGGTTGGCCTCTTCGACGATCATTTCGAACTGCGCCAGGTAGATTTCGCGCAGCGTGCGCTCGTCCACCACGGAACTGCCGCGGTGGCGCTCGAACTCCTGGTTGTTGCAGGCGTAGTGCTTGAGCGACGCGCCCACGCCTTTGCGCTGCAACCCGTTCACCCAGGCCACGCCGGTGCGGCCTGCCAGGTAAGGGTCTTCGGCGTAGCTCTCGAAGTTGCGGCCGGCGAGCGGCGTGCGCACGATGTTGACGCACGGGCCGAGCAGAATGTCGCAGCCCAGGGCGCGCGTCTCTTCGGCCAGCGCCTCGGCGACGCGCTCGATGAGGGCGGGGTCCCAGCTCGCGGCCATCGAGACGCCGGTGGGGAACGAGGTCGCCGCGCCCTGCACGCGCTTGCCGCCGGTGCGGTTGGCGCGCACACCGTGCGGACCGTCGGTCATCACCAACGCGGGGATGCCCAGGCGCGGAATGGCAACGGTGTGCCAGTCGTCCTCGCCGGAGAGGAGCGAGACTTTCTCTTTGAGGGTCAGTTGGTTGAGCAGGGTTTCGACACGCTGCTCGATGGTGGTATCGGTCGATTTCGTCATAAATGCCTCCAATTAGGATATGGTTTGAGGCTCAGTATACTCCAAAAGTTCAGGGGATCAATGAGAATTTGAAGAATCACCCGCTTGTCTATAATGAACCGTCAAGGTGTCAAGCGCCTGGGGACGGATATTTCCTCGCAGATGATTAAGGCTGCGCGAGACTATTTCCCCGAGATGAAGTTCGAAGCCCAGGATTTCTTCCAATTGGGGTATGGCGACGACACGTTCTGCGGGGTGGTGGGGTTTTACGCGATCGTCAATCTGGTGTTGGAAGAAGTACAGGCGGTGTTGGTCGAAGTGAAGCGCGTGCTCAAGCGCGGGGGTCTCTTTTTGTTCAGCTTCCACATTGACGAAGGGCAAGAGAAGGCAGAGGTTGAGGATTTCTTCAATCAAGAGGGCAATGCGCTGACGTTCTATTACTTCAAGGTCGATGATGTGAAAGCGTTGGTTGAGCGCGCGGGGTATCAGGTGGTTGACATTGTGATCCGATACCCATACACAGACGTCGAGTATCAGAGCAAGCGCGCGTACTTTGTGGTCAGGAAGCCTTAAACGATCAGAAACTTTCAGGGGAGGTGAGGGCAATGGAACGCGCGGAGTGGCTAAAGCAGATGCGGAGCAGGGCAGAGGCGATCTACGACCGTTTTTCATCCCGGTATTGGACAACTTGGGGGCTGGTTGTGGAAGAGACGCACCATGCATATCTTCAGAAATTTCTGGAGCGAGTGCCCCCAGGCGGGCTGATCCTATCCGCGGCGTGTGGAGCGGGACGGTTCGACGGGCTGCTGCTGGAGGCGGGGCATAGCGTGGTTAGCATTGACCAGTCCGCAGGGATGCTGGCGCTGGCAAAGGAACACTTTCCGGAAGTAGACTA
The DNA here is from genome assembly GCA_022707725.1 of Chloroflexota bacterium. Taxonomy (GTDB): domain Bacteria; phylum Chloroflexota; class Anaerolineae; order B4-G1; family SLSP01; genus DSWT01. Next base: position 11,332 of record JAKJAB010000065.1, read on the forward strand.
TAAAAAGATGGCGCTTCACGAAATGAATTTCCGGGAAATGTTTGACGGCGTCATCTGCATGGACGCAATGGAACACATCTGCCCGGAGGATTACCCTGGGATCTTGCACGGCTTCCAGGAAGCATTGAAGCCGGGTGGGGCGCTGTATTTTACGGCGGATCGGGCAGAGGAACCGGATTTCGATTTGGAGATGTACTATGAGCGCGCGAAAGCGTCAGGTCTTCTGGTTGTCTTTGGGGAAGTAGCGGATGAGGCGGCCTACGAGCAGGCGATGGAGCAGCCTGATGCTGATGTGTCCGATGAGCTGACGGACAGGGCGGTATACCATTTCCAGGGTAAACTTCAACTAAACCGAGTGTAGGACATTCTTGCGCAAAAGCCAAATGAAGCCAGGTAGGAAGGTACGAAAGCAAAAGCCCCGATTGCTTTATCGAGAATCAGGGCTTTTTCACACGGATGCGCGCTCAGCGTATCTGAATGCTGCCTGATCCCTGATCGATGGTCAAATCGATCTTGTAATCGGCGCTGGCGTAGTTCTTCGTTTCCCACACGCCGTCGCCGTCGCGCTCGCCGGAGACGAGGGTGAAGCGCGCGTCAGGCTGGAAGCTGCCGCTGCCGCTGTCCAACGTCACCCGCATGCCCACGCCCTCCGGCAGGGTGATCGTCACCGCGCCCGATCCGGTGTTGAATTCGCCCCGGAAGCTGCTCGCGGCCGGCAGCTTGAGATGGACGCTGCCGGAGCCGCTGTCGAGGTTCAGATAATTGACGGTAAACCGGCTCAGATCGAGATCGCAACTGCCGGAGCCGGTATCCATCCACAGATCGTAGGCCACGGCGGG
>JAKJAB010000065.1:12180-13936 GCA_022707725.1 Chloroflexota bacterium
TTCGCATTGTCATTGCCGAAATTCCATTGGCTGAATCTAAACGTGACGCCCTGGAAATAGCTGTCCAGCACAACTTCGGCGCGCCCGTTGGTGTTCGTCACGCGGAATGCCAGCTCGCCGTGGTAGTCGACGTCGGCTTCGATCAGGTTGCGCGAATCTTCCAGGGCGCTGAGGTATCCCGGGGCGCTGTTCCAGTCGATGGTGACCTTGGCGCTTTCGACTTTTTCGATGGGATGCTCGACGTGTTTGGACAGCAGTTTGCTCGATTGGGTCAGTTCGACCAAAGCGGGGACCTGTTCTGCGAAGAAAGCCAGGCCGATGACCATGCCGGCCAGGATGAGGATGAGCACGCCGCTGGCAATCGCTCCGCCGAGGGTGCGCCGTCCGATAAGCACGTCGAGGCCCAGCGCCACCAGCGCCACCGGCCAGAACCGCCACAGCACGGCCCATCCCGACTCCGGGAACATGCCGAGGTTGGAGAGCAGCAAGAGCACGCCAAACCCGATCAACACAACCGGCCAGAAGAATGAGCGGTGCTCTTGCCGGACTTGCGGCGCGCGCGGACGTTCGCCTTCGGGGAACGGCTGCGGCAGGATCGGCGCTGCGCTTTCGGGAATTCTATCTTCGTTCATCGTTACCTCCGTCCAAAATCTGGGGTGGGGGTTTAGGGGCGGGCTACCCCGCCTCCAAACCCCCACTTCCCTTTTTGGGTATACTGCGCTGAATGTGAGAACATTCTCGCGTTCAACCGTGTATACAGTATACGCAGAGGCACGGATGAGGTTGCGCGGAGCGTCAGGGGTTGAGCACTTCGACAGTCGAGCGCAGGCCCAGTTCATCGATGAGGGCGTTCAGTTCGGGGCGGGTCAGCACGCGCCCCAGACCGGCATAGGCGGTAAGCGCGGCTTCCATCATATTCGTGCCGAACGAGCGACCTTCGTAGCGCGGCGTGGTCGTGATCAGCCGCGCGACGCCGCGTTGGCGCAGCGCTTCGACGTTTTCGGCGGTGGTGGTGTTGGTGACGACGGTTTTGCCGCTGAGGTCTTCGGGCATGTACTTCTTCATAAAGAGAAAATCCCCGGCGATCAGGTCGGCGGCCTGCCAGTAGGACGTGAACTTTGGCGTGTATTCTTTGCCCGAGCTGCCATAGAAGATCATCGACATCGGGAAGTGGCTGACGAACGGGAGCATGATCCGTAGCACCCGGTGAAGTTGCCGGACGCCTTCGATGGGCAAGGGCAGATCGAGGCCGAACATAAAATCGCCAAAAATGACCTCGTCGGCGACGGCGGCCACGGCGTGCGCCAGCCCGGGCCGATCGACAGCCATCGTCACGAAGGCTTTGTGGAAGTGGGGGATGCCGCCCAACGCCGGCGCTGCCAACTCGAAAACGCGGCGTTCGAGTGTGTGTTTCAACCCACTGCCGTCGACCAGAGGTGTTTTGTGGACGTCCTGCACGAGCTTCTGGGCCGCATAGAGCGGGTATTTACGCTCATCCAGGTACAGATTCAGGTCCACCCCACCGACGCTCAATACATCGACCTTGCCATCCAACTCGGCGAACATGCGCCGCGCCGCCGCCACATCCCCGTCCGTGCCAATGCGTTCCAGGCTGATCGTCTGTCCTTTGAGATCGACGGTGACGTGCTTGTTGCGGCTCGAACTGCCCAAACTGACACTGACTGCGCGTTTCATAAGTGCCTCCTGCGATAATACTCAACGGATTGGTAACTATTCAGGTGGGGCGCACTTTTAC
>JAKJAB010000660.1:0-249 GCA_022707725.1 Chloroflexota bacterium
TGGAGCGGTCGTTGACGCCAACCCAATAGATGTTTGGTCGGATTTCGATTGGTCGCATGGCGTCCTTTATGCTCCCAGGAACTTATGAACGTCCGGAAGCTGGCCAGCGCTTCCCAGATAGTCGTTCTTTGCCGCGATGAACTTCGCGTATTCCGCGATATAAATTTTCCCAGGGTCGCGCAGGTCAAACTTCTCCGGGTGTTCAAGGAAAAATTCGCGGTGCACGCGCGTCCAGACCAAGCGTCCGTC
>JAKJAB010000660.1:303-538 GCA_022707725.1 Chloroflexota bacterium
TAGCGCCAGCAATCTTGCCGCCGGCGGCGTTAATGCGCGCCACTTCTTCTTGCGGAACAGAGCTGGAACCGTGCATCACCAGCGGGAAACCGGGCAATTCAGCCTGAATTCTGGCCAGCACATCAAAGTGCAAGGACTGGGAACCGCTGAATTTAAAGGCGCCGTGGCTGGTGCCGATTGCAACCGCGAGCGAGTCGCAGCCGGTGCGTTCCACAAAGTCCCGCGCCTGGTTGGG
>JAKJAB010000661.1:0-261 GCA_022707725.1 Chloroflexota bacterium
GCCCGAGATGGGAGCACAGCTCCCCCGGACACAGTGCGGCCAGCAGAGATGGCCGCACATCAGGCAACAACCAACAACCAACAACCAACAACCAGCAACCAACAGCTAGCAACCAGCAACCAGCAACCAGCAACCAACAACCAGCAACATCCGACGAATTGACAGCCCCCCGCCGCCTGACTATACTGCCTCTTGCCGCGAAATCCACCGTCGTCGTGCGGGAATTCGGCTGGCGGAGATCACGGTTCACGGGGCCAGATG
>JAKJAB010000661.1:271-526 GCA_022707725.1 Chloroflexota bacterium
AGGTCGCCGCGATGCCGACGCAGTTCGCCTTCGAGCGGTTGTTCACGTTTCTCGACAACGTCGGCGAAGCGGTCACGCTGCTCGTGCGCGCCCTCGGCTGCGCCCTCACGCGGCGCGCCGTCTGGGTGGATTCCCTGACCTACATGGGAGTGCTGGGCGTCAACTCGCTGATGATCGTCGTTGTGACGGTGACGTTCTCGGGCATGGTCCTCTCGCTCTATTCGAGCCTGCTGGCCGTCAGGTACGGGGCGGGCG
>JAKJAB010000662.1 GCA_022707725.1 Chloroflexota bacterium
CAACAATGCGGGCAGACTTACGGTAGGGGGCATTGGAGCGATTGCCCATATCCCACATGGCATAGAGAATGCGCCGATGGACAGGCTTGAGGCCGTCTCGAACATCGGGTAGGGCACGCGCCACGATTACGCTCATGGCGTAATCGAGATAAGCCGAGCGCATTTGGCTGTCGATATCGACTTGCTGCAAGCTGCCGGAGTTATCGTTTTCAGGAATTTCAGGATTTTCAGGTTCGTTGTTTGATTAATTGCTAACCGATAAATTATACCCCTTAAAAGACATTTTTGCCCTTAGACGTAAAAACAGCAGGATTATTGAAAAGCAGGTTTATGTAAAAACATCTTGTGATATTGCCTTAAGTCGAAAATTTGAGCCGATTTTTCAAATTTCCCTTATGACGCACTCAAATCGGACCCTAAAAAGGCTGATGGAAACATCAGCCTTAGGAAGGTGAACATAGGGTTATCAGTAAATGGGGCAGCCGGGTAGCTGGTTGAAGGTTAGCGCGCACCACCATGAAGCTG
>JAKJAB010000663.1:0-240 GCA_022707725.1 Chloroflexota bacterium
GGTCATCTGCGTTCGTTCATATCCCGGATACCTGAACTTCACAAACCACTCCCGGTATATCGCCCGGGCCATCTCCTCGAGGATAGCTATTCGGCGAAGGTTGTTCTCGATTAGGTCGTCGTAGGCGGAGAGGATAAAACCTATCTTCCGCTGTATCTCAAAGGGGGGGATGACAACCTCAATCGCCCGAAGGTCCTGAATTGGAAGCTGAGGCTGTGCTGATCCCGATGCGTAGTTTGC
>JAKJAB010000663.1:258-524 GCA_022707725.1 Chloroflexota bacterium
AGGCCTTCTGCATACAGTCTGACGCAAGAAGGTAGAAGAGGTATCGTGGAGACATGCGCTTCGGGTCAGCTCTCAGAATAAGCATCTGAGCGTTTATCAAGCCAACATCGTATTCGCAACAGTAGTATGCTGTTTTCCCCACACTGCCTCGCGTGGTGAGTATGACGTCGTGACGCCTTAGGCTGCCTTTCGAAAACTCAGCAAACTTGCTGGGGGTGATAAATGCCACATCGCTAAGCTCAAGACGATTGTCACAGATATTCGTT
>JAKJAB010000664.1:0-273 GCA_022707725.1 Chloroflexota bacterium
TCATAACCTTTTGTTCGGCAATGATAGCGGACATTTCTGCGGGATCGGCAATCGCTTTTTCCGCACGTCGCAAGTGATAGGTCTGCATCGATACCTCCTGCAAAAATGATCCTACTTCAACGCTTAAGGCGGATCACAATCCGCCGTTCCTGCATCGTCAGATTATAGTCCGGCGTCTGATACAATTATACCATTGTTATCCTCCGTCGCTGTGAAGGTCTACGCACTCGACAAGGGGCGTAAGTGGCGCCGAATGAATTCTGCCGTGCTTGC
>JAKJAB010000664.1:283-519 GCA_022707725.1 Chloroflexota bacterium
TTAGTGGCTTGTATAAAGATATAGGAAGGAAAACGGTCGATGCTACGTTCTACACTTAAGCGCAATCTGTTTCCTATAGTCCTGATTGCGCTCGGCTGCTTGATTTTTTTTGCGATCATCCTCTATGTGTTCCGCGCACACCTGACAACGGTTGTATGGGTGTTGCTCGGTCTGCTCCTGATAGGGGCCGGCGTGTTTGGCATCGTCGCCAGCAACCCGAAAAACAAAACCCGTAC
>JAKJAB010000665.1 GCA_022707725.1 Chloroflexota bacterium
TGACGCTCTCCCTCGGCGACGTCCGCCTGGAGATTTTTCACGCGCCCGGCCACGCCCCGGACCAGTGCGTCGTCTACCACGATGAAGGCAGGACGCTCTGGGCCGCCGATATGCTTAGCGACGTCGAAATCCCCTTCGTCCACAGCCTGAGCGCCTACGAGCAAACACTGGCGCACCTGGCAACGCTGGCCGTCGGGACGCTGGTTCCCGGCCACGGCGCGCCGGCGACGGACGCCGGCGAGGTTCGGCGCCGGCTGGCGGCAGACCGTGGAGAGCGCCTACGCGGAGCTGGGCGGGCCGGTAGACGGCGCGGTGGGGTGGGAGCGCGAATGGTCAGCGTAAGGATGCAAGAGGCAGAAGGCAAGCCTTTGCTGATAGCTAAACGCTGATGGCTGACCGCTACAGGAGTGAATCATGCCGCCTTTGACGACACATCTGGTCATCGCGGAGCGAGTTTTTCCACATTTGGAGTGGTTGGACGCTGCCGGGTATGGCGCGTTTTTGATGGGCAATCTCA
>JAKJAB010000666.1 GCA_022707725.1 Chloroflexota bacterium
ACATGGGAGCGGGTTTCCATTCCGTGGGTAGACATCCCCCGCGAGGTTGTGTTCTCGCCGCACTACGCCACAGATGGTACACTGTGGATGAATTATTTCTTCGTCGAGGGCAGCGGCGAGGACGACATTCCCCCCAACGGCGTCGTGCGCTCTACAGACTTCGGCGCGACGTGGCAGAAAGTGAATACCGGCCTGCACGTGGAGTATCTGGACGGCTGGATCATCGGCTTGGGTATGCTGTCCAACGCACTCTGCAATTCGACGGGACGCCGTGGATGTTTTACCGCTCCCCCAACGGCGGCGATCGGTGGTGGATGCAGGGCCTTGCGCCGGAAGCGACGCCTAAAGGTTTGACTGTCGCCTCCCGTGACCTGCTATTCTTGCCCACCATCGACGGCCTGTACCGGCTGCGCAATCACAGTTGGGAGTGGCTGGTCAACGGCAACGCCGAACTCAACGAAAGCTGGCAATTCCCGATCACCCCGTCCACCGCGGACTACTCGACGGCGCAGGCG
>JAKJAB010000667.1 GCA_022707725.1 Chloroflexota bacterium
CCGCGCATGACCGAAGATTCAGCGACGAGGGCGCGCTTCATGCGATGCCCCGTACTCCCATCGCCTCGCCGATCCATGCCGCAGCGCAGGTGGTGGACGGTTCAATAGGCATTCGGATTCACGAACCCCTTGAAGATGGTCTGCAGGATGATCTTCAGGTCCAGGCCGAGTGACCAGTTCTCGATGTATTCGAGATCGCTCTCGACGCGCAGCTTCATCTTGTCGACCGTATCGGTCTCGCCGCGGTAGCCACGGACCTGCGCGAGCCCGGTGATGCCGGGCTTGACCTTGTGCCGGCGCATGTAGCTGTCGACGAGTTCCTTGTATTCCTGATTGTGCGCGACCGCGTGCGGGCGCGGGCCGACGATCGACATGCTGCCGTCGAGCACGTTGAAGAACTGCGGCAGCTCGTCGAGGCTGGTGCGGCGCAGGAAGGCACCGAACGGCGTGATCCGCGAATCGCCGCGCGTCGCCTGCGTGACCTGGCCGCCGTGCTCCTGATGCACCTT
>JAKJAB010000066.1:0-13632 GCA_022707725.1 Chloroflexota bacterium
TCATTTCGTGAGACTTTTGGAGTCTTGCGCCTACGGGACGATTTTGAGCGCGACGGCAGGAGTAGCGGGTAGGGTGCGGGGCAGCGTGAGCGCCAGGGATGATCCGTGTTGCCGCCACGCAAAGGGCGCGTTGTAGCCGAGGACGTAGATGCTGGCTGTCTCTGGGACCGACAGCGCGGGGATCTCCACATGATCGGTCTGCGGCTTGCCGAGGATGATGGCGTACAACGCATCATCTTTCTGCGTGAAGCGTATTGGCAGGCCATCGCCGGTTTGACCTTCAGCGCGGCTCCAGGGCCGCGCGCCGAAAATCGCCTCGCCGTTGAGCTTGAGCCACGCGCCGAGGCCTTCCAGCCGCGCGACTTGCTCTGGCGGAATCGTCCCGTCGGCCATCGGCCCGACGTTGAGTAGCAGGTTGCCGTTTTTGCTGGCGACGTCGGCCAGCAAGTGAACGAGGTCCTTTACAGCAATGAGGTCTTCAGGCCGCTCGTTGCGGTTGTACCCGAAGGACTGCCCGATGCCGCGCGTAGCCTCCCATTTCTGCGCCGACGCTTTGGCGTAGGTGGCGTATTCCGGCGTGCGGAAATCGCAGTGCGCGCCGCCGGTTTGCAGCCGCGCGACGAGGCTCTGTGGATGGGTCATCGCCCGCCGGATGATCCAGCGGATGAGCTTCCGCGGCAGACCTGTCAGTTTTCCAGAACCGGGCAGGTTGATTTGGGTGAACCGGTCGTTGACCACGCCCTCTGAAACGGTGTTGTAGTAGTGGGCGAAGAGCGCCGGCAGGTCGGCGGAGGCCGGGTAGCCGATGTCGTTCCACAGCACGGAGGGTGTGTAGCGCTCGATGAGTTCGCGCCAGTGGGCGTCGGTATAGGCGGCGTAGGCCGGATCGTTGGGGATCGCTGTCAGCATATCGGCAAAGTCGCGGATGACGACGTCTTTGAAGGTGAAGTCCAGCCCGCCGGAGTAGTAGAGTCCCATCCGCATCCCCCGCGCGCGGACGGCGGCGCTGAGTTCACCCACGCAATCGCGTTCGGCGCGCCAGTCAGGCTTGTGGGGGGTGGGGACGGCGCTCGGCCACATCAGAAAGCCGTCGTGGTGCTTGGCGACCATCACCACGTAGCGCGCGCCGGCACGGCGGAAAAGGTTGGCCCACGTCGAAGGTTCCCACGCCTTCGCCGCCGTGTTGAACTGCGGGCCAAATGCGGTGTAAGGGGTTTGTGCGCCGTAAGTTTCCAGGTGATATCGCTGCGTGGGACTGCTATCGATTTGCATCGCCTGGCAATACCACTCGGCGTAGGGATTGTGCCTGAACCAGTGCGCGTCACCATGCTGGGCGATGACTTCGTGGAGGTTGCCTGAGCGCGGCGCCCATCCAGGCACGGAGTACGGCCCCCAATGGATGAAGATGCCCAACTTGGCATCCTCGAACCATGCCGGGACTGGATGTTGCTTTATTGAAGCCAGACTGGGATTGTACGTTTGCATAGCCCTATTAAACCACAAATCTGTGGAACTGTAAGCGTCTCGATGGATGCGACTTCTGTTAGCAGATTGAGCGGATCAACCTATGTTTAGGAGTAGCCTATGCTCGACCAGATTCATATCAAAGATCTATTGCTGAGAACGATCATCGGCATCAACGAGGAAGAGCGCCGCAACCGCCAGGACGTGTTGATCAACATCGTACTCTTTACCGACTTGCGCCCTGCCGGCGTCTCCGACCAGATCGGCGATGCGGTGAACTATCGCACCATCGCCAAGGAAATCATCGCTATGGTCGAAGCGTCGAGCTTCTTCACGGTAGAAAAACTGGCGGCGGAGGTTGCCGCGATCTGCCTGGCAGACGCGCGCGTGGAGGCGGCCCAGGTGCGGGTGGAGAAGCCGGGCGCGCTGCGTTTCGCCCGCTCGGTCGGTGTGGAAATCTATCGCGCGCGCGCCGATTTGGAGAGACGGCGGAACCGTGTTTTTATCGCGATGGGGTCGAATATCGACGCCGAGGATAATTTGCGTGAAGCGACGCGACTGCTGGCAGAACAGTGCGTTCTGGTGGCTTTCTCCCCGGTATACGAGACAGCGCCCGTCGGCAAACTCGACCAACCCAACTTCCTCAATGCGGCGGCGCTCATCGAAACGGAATTGTCGGCGGCGGAACTGAAGCGGGAGGTGCTGTCGGGCATCGAATGTCAGTTGGGCCGCGTGCGTGTGGCCGACAAAAACGCCCCGCGCACCATCGACCTGGACATCGCCTTGTTCAACACCGAGGTGCTGGACGTCGACGCGCGCCACATCCCCGATCCCGACATCGTGAAATACGCCCACATCGCTGTGCCACTGGCCGACCTCGCACCGCACTACCGCCATCCCGAAACGGGGCAGACGCTGCGCGAGATTGCCGAGCACACGTTCATGGGCGGGATGATGCGCCGCGACGATGTGCAACTCCGGTAGAGGGGGGAGGTGCGAATGAGTTTTACCATAATGTTCAAATGGGGGTGATGAAACTATGAAACAGTCTATGCAAATTGTACCGAGTGATTACGATGTCTTCCGCAACGACCTGTTGGACATCCCCGAGCAGGAGTGTACCAATGAAATCGAGTGCGCCGTGGGGATGATCCTTGAAGCGATCGGTGAAGACCCCACGCGCGAGGGCTTGCTGCGCACCCCCAATCGGGTCGCCCGTATGTACGAGGAGCTGACCGCGGGCTACCACGTCGATCCGGTGCGTTTGATCAACGACGCGCTCTTCGACGTGAATTACGATGAAATGGTCATCGTCAAGGACATCGACTACTACAGCCTGTGCGAGCACCACATGCTGCCGTTCATGGGCAAAGTCCACGTGGCCTACATCCCCAACGGCAAGGTGATCGGCTTGAGCAAAATCCCGCGCATCGTGGAGATGTTCGCCCGGCGTTTGCAGGTGCAGGAGCGGATGACGCAGCAGATCGCGGAGTTCCTCGACGAGACGCTGCACCCGCAGGGCGTCGCCGTCGTGGCCGAAGGGCTGCACATGTGCGCGGCGATGCGCGGCGTGAAAAAGGCCAACGCCCGTATGAGCACCAGCGCGATGTTGGGCAGCTTCAAAACATCCCAGGCCACCCGCAACGAGTTCCTGTCGCACATCGGGCGGCGGGCCGTCCATCTATAAGGCCGGGAATTGGCAAACAGAAAACCCCGGAGGGCGGTCGGCGCTTCCGGGGTTTTTTGTGGTGATCGCTTTCGAGAGCCTACGTTCCCTCTTGCCAGGATGCGAGATAGTGCTTCTGCGCCTCGCTGAGTACGTCGATTTCCACGCCCATTGCCGCGAGCTTGAGTTGGGCGATGGCTTGATCGATGGCCTCTGGCACGGCGTAAACGGCGTGCTCCAGTTTTCCGGCGTGTGCGAGCATGTACTCGGCGCAGAGCGCCTGGTTGGCGAACGACATATCCATCACCGCGCTCGGATGCCCTTCGGCGGCGGCGAGGTTGACCAGCCGACCTTCACCCAGGATGTTGATGTGCCGTCCATCGGGCAGAACGTATTGCTCGACGAAAGGCCGGATGCGGCGTGGCGCGCCAACGGCCATTTCGGCCAACCCGGGCAGGTTCAACTCGACGTTGAAGTGCCCGGAGTTGCAGACAATCGCGCCGTCCTTCATCGCCGCGAAGTGCTGCGTGTCCACCACGTTGATGTCACCTGTGGAGGTGACGAAGATGTCGCCAATCGGCGCAGCTTCGAGCATTGGCATCACGCGGAAGCCATCCATCACCGCTTCCAACGCCTTGAGCGGATCCACCTCGGTGACGATGACGTTGCCTCCCAGCCCTTTCGCGCGCATTGCAATGCCCCGGCTGCACCAGCCGTAGCCGCCCACCACCACCGTCTTGCCGGCGATGAGGACGTTGGTCGCGCGGATGATGCCGTCGAGCGTGGATTGCCCGGTGCCGTAGCGGTTGTCGAAGAGGTGCTTGGTCAACGCGTCGTTCACGGCGATGATGGGGTATTCCAGCGCGCCTTCCTTCGCCATTGCCCGCAGGCGGATGACGCCAGTGGTGGTTTCCTCGGTGCCGCCGATGATGGTATCCAGAGCGTCGCGGCGGCTCTTATGCATTGTGCCGACCAGGTCCGCGCCATCGTCCATCGTCATATGCGGCTTGTGATCGAGCGCGGCGTGGATGTGCGCGTAGTAGGTGGCGTTGTCCTCACCCTTGATTGCGTACACGGGGATCTCGTCGTAGGTGACGAGCGCCGCCGCCACATCGTCCTGCGTGCTCAGCGGGTTGCTGGCGACTAAAACGAGGTCCGCTCCGCCGGCCTGGAGCACGCGCGCCAGATTGCCGGTCTCCGTGGTGACGTGGAGGCACGCCGACAGGCGCACGCCCTTGAGCGGCTGTTCGGCAGCGAAACGCTCGCGGATTTGTCGCAGAACGGGCATTTCACGCTCCGCCCATTCCATGCGCAGGCGACCGGAGGGGGCTAAATCTAAATCTTTCACATGGTGTTTCATCATTCAAAGACTCCTTATATTTTCTTTTAGAGTTGGTTCCACTCTTCTACAGACAATGAAATCGCGACTTTTACAAGACGTTCATCGTAGCATAGGCTGGCTCCAGGTTCAGGTCAATGTCAGCGATCAGGGGAGGGGGTGGTTAAGTTTGAGTCCTACCAGAATCCAGTCTTCAAGCGTGGAGCGTAAGTTATCTTCACATTCACGCAGCGTTTCTCCAAATGCGATCACGCCCGCACACAAAAGGACTCGTCCGGCATACGTTCCATCTTCTAGTTTGTCATAGGCTGCCTGTAACAACATTTTTGGTACACAATCATTTGATATGAGATTTCCCCAACTGTTCCTTTGATCTTGCTATTATACCACCGCTTTCCCACATCAATTAAACCTCAATCAAACGTAACTGTTCAGCGATTTCCTAGATCATGGAATCAAACGCCATCTTAGGCTGTTGAGGCTGTTGTTGTAATGAGGCCTTCTCCTTGTCTTGTTTTTGACTATCAGTGATTTCAATCTCAAGTTCTTTCGATATGGCTTTTGACAATCTGTCAGCCCATACTGTACATCTGAACCGATAGGTACCAGGGTAAAAACCTTCAGCAGTACTAACTCTGAGGGAGGATCCAAATATTGCTTCCTTGCTGGGACCAATAAAGACTGGAAAGGCCTCAAAATCATCCGGGAAAATAGCTCTATCGCCACTTCCCCCAAAAACAAAGTCTTGAAGGTTCGGCAAAGGCTTAAATTTATCATCGATTGGATCCATAATGAAGTAAAAGGGAGGGTTTTCGCCCGGATAGGATATGAGTGAAACTCTGATCTTTATTTTTTGAGCCACATAGTTGCCAACATTTGCTATCACCATTCGTACGGGTGAAAAATCAGCACGAGTTAGTGTCTCCGCTGTAATTGTAAGCCGGAGTTCTTCTAAATACTGTTGAACATTATAGGATTGTTTTGCCGGTAGCTTCGAATTAGAAAAAATCTGTGTATAATCTATTGGTTCTGTTAGCAAGCCAATTTCAATTTTGGGTTCTCTGATTGTATCTAATAGGGTTTTTCTAAGTAGGTATAGTTGCACTACAACTACAGGCAAACCTATTACAGTTATGAAGAGGCTCCACCATCCAGAGGCGTCCGAGATACACCGATACGATATGGCGCAGTAAAGATTAAAACCGCTGAGAACTAACCACCCGGCAATCAAACAAAAGAGCATCATTGCCCAAAGTACTTTCTTTACGCTAGTGATGAACATTGATTTCCTCCGACCAGGTGGTTTGGTTATTGATTATATCGAATACTTACTACTGGGCGGCATTATCGCTGACAGAAATCGCCCGAGTCCAGTATTGTGAGCTATATCTATATCCCCACAGTACATAGCCAAAAAGGATCTAACCTACATACGCTGTAAATGTATCCTCTCCGAACACGGTCTTGTACCGCTCGCCAAACGCCGCCAGCGTGTACGCGTGCGCCTGCGGGCCGTGGGTTTCGAGGACGTAGGTGGCCGCCAGCGCGCCGATCTGCCCGCAGATGCGCCATGGCAGCCCCAACGCCAGCCCTTTGATGAGACCCGCGCGGTAGGCGTCCCCGACGCCGGTGGGATCGAGCGCCTGTTGCGGCGGGACGACGGGGACGCTGATTTCCTCTCCGTCGGCCCAGATGAGCGAACCTTGCTCGCCGCGCGTGACGATGACGGCGTGTTTCACCGTGGCGCAAATATCCGTATCGCTCATGCCGGTGCGCTCCTTGAGCAACTCGTATTCGTAATCGTTGACGATGAGAATGTCCGCGCCCTCGACGCCTTCCCGCAGCGCCTCGCTATCCAGCCGCACGACTTGTTGGCTCGGATCGTAGATGTAGGGGATGCCGAGCGCCTTGCACTCCGCCGGATACTTCTGCATCGCCAGCGGATCGTTGGGCGACACAATCGTCAGGTCTACCGGTGCGGGCGCGTCGTAGAACGATAGCTCGCGGGCGTAGGCCATCGCGCCGGTGTAGAAGCTGGCAATCTGGTTCTGATTCAGGTCGGTGTTGGCGAAAAACGACGCGGTGAACACGCCGGGGATGATGCGCACGCCGGAGGTATCCACGCCGTGCGCTTCGAGCCACGCGCGGTAATCGCCGAAGTCCTGCCCTGCCGTCCCCATCACCACGGGGCGTTCGCCGAGCAGCGCCAGCGTGAAGGCGATGTTCGGCGCGCAACCCCCGTACTGCTTGCGCATCTCGTCCACCAGGAAGCTGAGGCTCAGCTTGTTGAGCTTGTCCGGCTTGATGTGCTCCATGAAATCGCCCGGAAACGACATCAGATAATCGAAGGCGATAGAACCGGCAATCACAATGTTCATGTTATCCTCCCAACAACACTTTCAGATAAATCCACAACACGCGCAACCCGGTGCGCACGGCCTTCCATCCTGCCAATCCCTTCCCCTGCGCCACCGAGCGCGGGTGGTAGTCGATGGCGACCTCGTCGATCTTGTGGCCGTTTTTGAGCAGTTTGCATGGCAGCTCGAAGTCCAGGTCGAACTCGTGGCTGCTCAGATTGAGCGCCCGCACCACATCCACGCGCACCAGTTTGGGGCCGGTGGCGATGTCCGTCAAATGCCCGCCGAAGAGCAGGTTAGCGATGGCGGTCAGGCCGCGCACGGCCCAGTAATTTTGCGCGTAGAGGTAGATTTTACGTCCACCGAGCGTGCGTGAGCCGAATACGGCCACCGTCTTGCCGGGCGTCACCGCTTCGACCATGCGCGGGATGTCGGCGGCTTCGTATTCCAGATCGGCGTCGAAGATGATGCCGTAGTCGCCGCCGGCCTCGCGGAACCCGGTGAGGATCGAGGCGCTCTTGCCCATATTGTGCGGGTGCAGTACGACGCGCACGCCGGGTATATCCACTGCCTGGAGCATCTCACGCGTGCCGTCGGTGGAGCAGTTATCCACCGCGATCACTTCCTTGTCCCAGCCGGGCGGAAGCGCGACCGCGTGCGCCTGCGCAATCGCGTCGAGAATCGTGCGGCACTCGTTATAGGCGCATATAATGATCGAGAGCTTGGCGACTGGTGATTTGGAATCGGTAATTCGTAATTCGTAATTCGTGATTCGTGATTCGCCGATTCGCTGATTCACCGATTCCGCTTCTTGCATCCTGCCTCCTGCCTCTTGCATCATACGAGTCCCCGCGCCTTGAAGAAGTCTTCGAAGACCTGCAGGATGTAGCTTAACCGCGCATCGTCCATCCCTGGATATACGCCGATAAAGAAGGCGCTTTTGAGCACGCGCTCCGTCTCCGGCAGCGGGGTGGCGACGCGATGATGAATGTGGCGATAGCCAGGTTGGCGCAGGATGTTGCCCGCGAACAGGTAGCGGGTCTCGATTTTACGCTCGCGCAGGAAGTCATTGAGATCGCGGCGGGTAAAGGGCGCGCTCTCGCGCACAGCGATGGTGAACGCAAACCACGCCGCATCGGCTTTGGGACTCCACGCGGGCAAGACCAGATGATCGGTGTAGCGGGATAAACCCTCGTAGAGGACGGCAAAGTTGCGTTTGCGCGCCGCCGTGAAACCCGGTAGTTTGTCGAGCTGCGGCAGGCCGATGGCGGCCTGGATGTCTGTCATTTTGAGATTGTAGCCGATCTCGGTGAAGTAGTAACGATGGTCGTAAGGCTCGCCCAGGCCGGAGATCTCCCAATCGAAACGCTGACCACATTCGCCGTCGCGCTGGCTCTTGTGGTCGCACCAGCAGTCGCGACCCCAATCGCGGATGGAGTGCGCGATGTGGTACAATTTCTTGTCATTCGCGCCCACCGCGCCGCCCTCGCCGGTGGTGATGTGGTGCGCCGGATAGAAGCTAAAGGTGGAGAGATGGCCGAACGCGCCGCAACACTTGCCATCGTAGCGGCTGCCGAGCGCGTCGCAGGTATCCTCGACCACGTAGAGGTCGTGCGCCTGCGCGAAGTCCATCACGCGATCCATCTCCACCGGATTGCCGAGGATGTGCGGGACGAAAATGGCGCGCGTCTTCTCCGAGAGCGCGGCCTCCAATAAATCGACGTCAATGTTGTAAGTCCCTACTTTGCAGTCGACGAAAACGGGCATCAACTGGTTCTGCACGATGGGGGCGACGCATGTGGGGAAGGTAGCTGCCGGTGTGATGACCTCGTCGCCGGGTTGTAGCGGTCGTTCGAGTTGGCGCGAGCACAGCGTCGTCATCGCCACCAGATTGCCCGATGAGCCGGAGTTGACCGTAAGGATGTGCTTGAGGCCCACGTATTGCCCCAGCCGCTTGGAGAATGTCTCCACGCGCGGGCCGTCGGTAAGCCAGAAATCGAGCACGGCTTCGACGGCGCTTTGCAATTCGCGTTCATCGTAGACGCGCCCGCCGTAATTCACGAATGTCTCGCCGGGCACAAAAGTCGCCGGCCTATGCGCCACGTCATAATATTCGGCCACTTTATCGAGTATCTCGCGGCGCAGCGCTTCCGCCCGCGCCGTTGCTTGCTCATCTGCCATAATCATACCTCCGAAATAGAACGTGACTTGTGGTGTGCGATTCACGCATCACGCATCCCCGAAATTGTTTGCTGTAACCCTTCTGCTAATTCCATGCGCGCTTCCCATCCGGTAAGTCGCCGCGTGCGGTCCACGTCGGCGGGGATGGCGGGGACTTCACCAGGCCGGTAGGGCAATGCCCCGGCCAGAATACGTCCGCGCGCGCCGCTCAGCGCCCAGATGCGCTCGACAACGGCGCGGATGCGGTGCATTTGGCCGGTTCCCACATCCAACGCGCGCCCTTCGACGCCGGGCGCCACGGCGGCTGCCAGCAATCCCTCGACGACATCCTCGACGAAAACGAAATCGCGCTGCTGCTCGCCGGCCGTCATGCGGAAATCGTCGCCGCTCAGCGCCGCCTGAATCGCGGCTGGGATGAGCGCCTGCTCGCACTGGCCCGGCCCGTAGACCTGAAATAGCCGCATCCACACAATGGGCGCGCCCCAGGCATTGTAGGCGGCGCGGGCGAAAGCCCACGCCGCAACCTTCGAAGCGCTGTAGGTATTGAAAGGGTCCAGCCCATCGTCGGCGCGGCGCGCACCGTATTCGTAGGATGAACCAACCAACACGATACGCTTTACTGTTTCCACCTGCCGCGCCGCATCCAAAACGTTGATGACGCCCCCTACGTTAACGGCGCAAGCGGCAGTGAAGGGCAAATCGGGGTTGGTGATCCCAATCGCCGCGAGATGGATGATCAGGCCCGGCTGGGCGGCAACCAGCGCCTCAGTAACGCTCTCCGGTAGGGTGATATCGCCAGGAATCGCGCGCACGCCATCGGGCAGCAAATCGACTTCGCCAGGCAGTACGAGCGCGGTCACGTCAGCGCCGGCAGTAATCAGGTGTCCCGCTAAGCGCCGTCCGATAAAACCCGTTGCGCCGGTCAAAAAAACCGGAGTCGAAAGTTGTTTGGTAGATCTGAGCATAACTTTCAACCTTCAACCTTCAACCTTCAACTTTCAACTTTCAACTTTCAACTCTCAACTTTCAACTTGTAACCCAGGTATTGCGCGTACCAGGCCATCGTCTCCACCATAGCTGCCTCGCGCGACCACGCTGGTTGCCAGCCAAGTGCCTCCTGGAGTTTGGCGCTGTTCAGGTATTGGTCCTTGATCTCGTTCTTCACCTCGTCCAGCACGATGGGGTCGAGCCGGGGGTGGGGCGATAGTCGCAAAATCAAGCGGGTCATTTCCAGGACGCTGACCGGTTCGTCGGTGCTGCAATTGAACGCCTGGCCGCGAATCTCCGGGCGATCGAGCGCCTGGGCGAGCATCATGTAAGCTCGAACGGCGTCGCGCACGTAGAGGTAATCGCGGACGAAGGTGCCGTCGGAGCGGATGATCGGCGCTTGCCCCTGTAGCGCGCTGCGGATTGTGCCGGGGATCAGGCGGTTCCAGTTGAGGTCGCCGCCGCCGTACAGATTGGCGCAGCGGGTGACAGCGATGGGCATATCGTAAGTTTTGGCGTAGGTTTGCGCGATCAAGTCGGCGGCGCTTTTGGAGACGTCGTAGGGATGTTCGCCGTGCAGTGGCATATCTTCCGTGTAGGGTAGCACGGGCTGCGTCCCGTAGGCTTTGTCGCTGGAGGCCACCAGGATGCGTCTGACGGTGGGCGAGCGCCGCGCCGCTTCGAGCGTGGTCCACGTCCCCCGCACGTTGGTCTCGAAAGTGGAAAGCGGCGCGCGGTTGGCGATTCCCACGATGGTCTGGGCTGCCAGGTGGAAGACGGCGTCGATTTCGTACTCGTTGAGCACGCGCTCCATCGTGGCGTAGTCGGTCACGTCTCCACGGGCGATGCGGATGCTGTGGATGACGCCGGAACGCGCGAGCTGCGACTGCGGCACGTCGTCGCGGATCAACCCGACGACGTCGGCTTTGGCCTCGACGAGCGCTTGGGTAAGCCACGAGCCGAGCAGCCCGGTACAACCTGTGACCAGGACAGGGCGGTCGCGCCAGAAAGATGTGTTCATTGTGTTACCTCCTCACAGGGGGTAAGAAGTAGGAAGTAAGGAGTAGGGAGTAAGAAGCGCTTGGTTATTCGTGACTCATGACGCATTTCTTGTTCCTCTTCACTCTTTACCATATCTTCCACGGAGCGTTCGTTTCCCACAAAGAAGTGAGTTCTTGCGCCTCTTTGAAGGTGTCCATCGCGCGCCAGAAACCGTGATGTTCGTAGACGGCCAACTGCCGGTCGGCAGCCAGATTGGCGAAGGGTTCGCGTTCCAGGATGAGATCGTCGCCGCCGTCGAGATAGCGCAGCGCGTCGCGTTCGAGGACGAAGAAGCCGCCGTTGATCAGTGTATCGACCAGGGGCTTCTCCTGGAACCCGGTCACCTTGCCCTGCCCGTCGGTCTCCAGGATGCCGAAGCGCGAGAACGCGCGCACGCCCGTCATCGTGGCGAGCAGACCCTGCCGGCGGTGGAAGGTCAGCAGCGCGTGCAGGTCGATGTCGGCGACCCCGTCGGCGTAGGTGACGAAGAAGCGCGGCGTCTTGACATAGCGCGCAGCTTTGCGCACACGGGCGCCGGTCATCGTCTCCGGACCGGTCTCGGCGAAGGTGATGCGCCAGCCGGCGGTATCGTTGGGCGTGTGGTAGAGCGGCGCGCCGTCGCCAAGCGCCAACGTGAAATCGCGGCTTTGCCAGTCGTATTCCAAAAAATAGCGTTTGATGAGATCGCCGTGATGGCCGAGCGCCAGGATGAAGTCGGTGAAGCCGTGCGCCGCGTAAATTTTCATCACGTGCCACAGCACTGGCCGGTCGCCGACTTCGACTAAAGGCTTGGGGACGGTGCGGTCACCCATACGCGTGCCTTTGCCGCCACAGAGAATGATTACGGGAATATGTTCCTGGCCCATGCTTTTACCTGGATGCTAATATCAAACGGAAACGTGAAACGATGTCTGGATGTCCATCACGTTTCACGTTTCTAGCGTCATTGAATGGCGCTGGTTTATGTGATCGATACAATGGATGGTATGGTAACACGGCGGGGCGTTTTGTCAAATGCGGTAGTTGACAAAACCGTTACTTAGCATTACAACAGTAGACAGTAGACAGCAGACGGGAATGCTACAGTCGTGGTGAGAATGTAAGCCTGGGATGCTATATCACCCTAAGGGTTGAAAGCTGACCACTGACCGCTGATAGCTATAAAGGAGAAAAGCATGGCGGTGATTACCATATCGCGCGAATTGGGCAGTTGTGGCGATCAAGTGGCGGAGCTGCTGTGTGAGCAGTTAGGATACTGCCGGGTGGACAAAGCGATGCTGATACAGATCGCGCAAGAGGCCGGCGTGGATACCGAGACTGTTCTGGAGAAGGAGCGCGGTGTCACACAACGCGCCAGGCTGGTCAGTGGTGAGATGACGTCGCTGTACCGCAAGCAGGCTTCCGCTTTCGAGAAAAAGGCCGCGCTCGACGACCAGACTTACGAGCAGGTGGTGCGCGAGACAATGGAGCGTTTTGCCCGCGAAGGTAATGTCATCATCGTCGGGCGCGGCGGGCAGATGGTGTTGGGTGGGTGGCCTACTGCGTTGCATGTGCGGCTCTACGCGCCGCCAGAAGTGCGCGTGCAACGACTGATGGAGCGTGAGCATCTGACGCAAGCGGAGGCCGAATACCGTGTCGCGCAATCCGATGAGCAAAAGCGCCAGTACATTCGCCATTGGCACAACAACGCCGATTGGCGAAATTCCAAATACTACCATTTGACTATCGACACGGCGCGGATTTCTCTTGAAACTGCGGTGCAAATCATTGTGTTGGCAGCGCGAGATATCGATCTGGCTGGCTGAGTGCGCCGGGAATTCACGCGAAGACCGCTGGTTCACTACTTCTGAAATTCGCAAAACGTAACTATTCAGCCTTGAGGTGGGACGCACTTAACTGAACCCAAAACGGCAATTTTTGCGCTTCCTACTGTCATTGCAGGCGTAAAAGTGCGTCCCACCTGAATAGTTACCGCAAAGCTATAATGGAAGAGGGGTACATGGCAAAGAAGCGTTGGTTGGAGTACGTGTTATTTTATCTTTTATGGACAGTGCTGATTGCAATGGGCTTCTGGTTCCTGATCCTGAGCCGGGAGACCTTTCTGACCGGCGCGGCATACTATGCAGGAGACTCTTTCACCCGAGGATGGCAGACGCGCTTTTTCGACAAAGTTTTCTTCTTGTCTGCGGGGATAGCCGTCTTGATTTACTTCTATGCGACCGAGGGTTATCTACGCGCTGGTATCGAGAAACACGACATGCTGCGGCGTTTTTTCAAGGCATCAGGCTGGATGGTGCTTGCGATTTTCGTGGCAGACTTCATGCTACTGGCATTACAGCAGTTCGCCGGCGGCGTGTGGTTGCGCTGGGTGATTCTCGCCGCGGAACTGGGCCTGGGCGTGGCTTTGACCTGGGTGGGTCGCCGCAAACCGGCAAAACCCATCGCACCACCGCCAACGATGAATCACGCTAACTCACATCAGTGATCAGCTATCAGCCGTCAGCCCTCAGCTTGAGCATCCTCGAAATTCCACGCTGGCGCTATCCCGTATCATTTCAGTTATGGCGATTGCATCTTGGCTGATAGCTGAAAGCTGA
>JAKJAB010000066.1:13642-13901 GCA_022707725.1 Chloroflexota bacterium
CTGGATGACCTGTTCAAAACCGGCGCGGAGATCGGCTACGCCGCCGTCGAACTGTGGGCGCGCGGCCCGGATTTCGAGGAAGTGATCGAGACGGCGCACAGGCATGGCCTTGCGGTCGCCAGTATGACGGGCCACGATTCGCTGCCCGATGGGCTGAATGAACGCTCGAATCACGACCGCATCGAGGCCGAGCTGCGCGAGTCCATCGACATCGCGGCGAAGCATGGTATCCCCGGCCTGATCTGCTTCAGCGGCAACC
>JAKJAB010000067.1 GCA_022707725.1 Chloroflexota bacterium
AATTGCCTCGATGACGGTCTTCGTCACGCCGTTGCGCCACAACGTCACCGCGCCTTTGTCTTGGAAAAGCAGCAACGCGCCGTCGGCCTGAACCGTAAAACCGCCGATAGGTCGTCCTTCGTAGCACATCTCATGATGACCCGTCGCCGGATCGTAGCAGAACAGCCGCCCGTTGGGAATGTCTTCCCAGTACAGGCGTTGTTCGTCAGGGTGCCACAGCGGATTTTCTCCTGTGCGGCAATTGTAGTCGGCAATCAGTTCAATTTTCATTTCATCTCCGCAATTATGGTCAACGATGTGGAGCGAGTTTGGCGACTCGTTCCACATCGTTCGGTACTGAAACATACCATGAGTTATCACAACGTCTCAACTTACAGGAGCCTCCTTCACACTTGTCGTATCTTTCGCCAGGCTCTGGCGGATTTGCTGTCGCATGGCCTCGACTTCCGGCGAACGTTCGGCTTTCTCCGCGGCGACGCCCACGCCCATGCGCTCCGACAACAACATCGTCAACAGCCCTTGCATGAGGTTGCTGCTGCTCATGCCACCCTCTTCACCGCCGCCGCCGACCACGACGCGCGGCACTACGTCCACGCGCGCCTGCTGCACGGCTTCAGCGAAGCGGTTGAGCACCTGCTGTGTGACCTGGTACTGCGGCCCGCCATACGCCTGCACCTGCTCTTCGGTGGCGATAGCCTGCGCGATACCGATGCGCGCAATCTTCTCGGACTCGGCCTCGGCCAGTGCACGGATTTGCGCCGCTTGCTGCAACGCCCGCTGGTATTCGGCTTTGCCCTGGTTCGACTGCACCGTGATGCTCAACTCCGACTCGGTGATCTTCGTCTGTTGCAGGGCGCGAGACTCGGCCTCGCGCAGTTCGCGCTCTTTGACCGCTGCCTGCTCTTGCCGGGCGTAGGTCTCAATCTGCTCTACAGCGATTTGCCGGGCGCGCAATTGCGTCAGGATTGTCTCGATTTGCTTGTCACCGGGCGCCGGCTCCGGTGTGCCGATGAGCACCTCTTCCAGTTCGAGGTTGTAATGCACAAATCGCTCCTTCATCTCTTGACTGGCAAGCTGTTGGATGTTGCTGCGCTCCTGGATCAGTTGAATGAGCGTGCGCATCTGCCCGATGTTCTTGAAATAAGCGGACACCATCGGGTCCAACGTCTGCTCGACCAGGCGCTTCACGTCGCCAAAGCGCTGAATGACCAGCGGCGCCTTCCGGTAGTCAATGTGAATGACCACCGACAACGGCAGCGACGGCTCGAAGGCATCTTTGGTGATGAGCGACACTTCCTTCAAGTTCTCGTCGAGGCGGTGCATTCCAGCCTCGGCGCGAATCCACTTGAGGATAATGTTGGTCGTCGGCACCACGAAGACCTTGCCCGCGTAGGTATTGAAGGCGTACTTGCCGGGCAGCAGCGGTTCGCTCCAGACACCGCGTTGGCCGCGCAACACCAACTCCCCGTGCCGGTACTCGGTGCCGGAGAGGTCTTCGCCGGTTTCGCCGGTGTAGGACACCACCACACCCACTGTACCGACCTCAATGACGGTCTTGGGAATCATTTCCACCGTCGCAAAAAGACGGTTGAGATAATAGGTCCCTTCGACCAACACTTCCAACTGTCGCCCGCGCATCCCGCCGGCGTTCAGGAAGATATCGGGGCCCTGAAACTTGTTATGGTACGCCGCCGGGTCGGCGGGATCATCGCCGACGATGGGCGCGATGATTTTGCCCTCCGGCAGCGATGGCCCGTCGTGGATGGTCACGATGCCGACCAGATCGTCGGAGTCTTTGATCACCACCGGGCGGAAGCCGCCGCGTTCGTTGATGACCTCGGCCATGCGCTGAATGACAGACTCCTCGGCGCGGCTCATCGGCAAGTAGTAGACGCGCTCTTCGGTGATGACCACAAATTGCGCCAGGTTGATGGCGTACGTCCCTTCGCGCAGGATTTGGCGTTGCGGGCCACGCTGTCCGCCCTGTGTCAAGAATCCCGTCACATCCTGAAAGTCTTTGGCGGTCACGTTGGAGGCCAGCGTCTGCATCGGGCTGAGCTGCTGGCCGTCGCGCGCAAAGATGTAGCCGATTTTCCCCTGGGTGATCGTGACCAGGGGGACAATGTGCACCCGGTACTGAATCGGGATCAAGTAATGCAACCCACCCCGCAGGAGTTTGGGTTGGAAACCGGCCTCGCCGTTGAGCGCAATGAAGCCACTTTTCACCGATCCCTTGCCGCTCCAATGCTTCTCGACGATACCAATGCGGTTGTTAGGAATATAACGGATGCCCGCGAGCGCCAATCCTAACACCGCCAATCCGAGTAACCCTAACAGAACAAGCAGAATCTGCCATAACATGGTACAACCTCCTTTGAAGTACCCCACCCTGAAATGCGTATGGCGCAGCGCCCATTGCGCTGTGTCATACGCAGTACAAATCAAAACCCTTGAAGCAATTCGAGGAACGCGCGATCCAATTTGTGACCGTGCCAATCCTCGTAAGCCACGTCCGCCCGCCCGGAATCGATGATGCCGAACGATCCCCGAAAGTTCCACAGCGCGTAGCCGATATTGTGCGGCGTGAGGATGTCCAGCACGTCGCGACACCACGCCAGCACGACATGATGCGGCGTGTAGCTGAACGCCCCTGCTTCACCGCAGTGGACGCCGATCCCCTGCGCCGCCAGATCGATCCACGGCTGGTACGCCTGCTCCAATTCGGCGCGGCCCCACGTTTCGCCGTAGTGATACGCGCCGGGCCACTGCGGTACGGGCCAGTCCATCCCGTTGACCCAACTCGCCTTGTAGTGGCTGATGCCCATCGGCTCGTAGGCGCGGCAGCTTTGGGCGATGCCGGTGTCGTTCAATTCCGGCGCGGGGATGCGCCCGTAGCCCATCCCATCGGCGATGATCAGCCGGTCGGGATCGACTTCGCGGATGGCGGCAACCGCCGCGCGCACGACGCGCTCGTGGTCGGCGCGCGTCATCGGGGAGTGCGGCGGGCGGCCTTCAGCCGGATTCGGCGGCTCGTTGACCAGATCGAAGCTCAGGTCAGCCGACGCGATGCCCCGGTAGCGTTGGGCGAACGTCTGCCAATGAAAACAGAAAGCATCCAGCGCATCCTGGTCTTTCCACAGGTCGAACGGCTCGTCACGTTCGCGGTTGACCGAGTAGCCCGGCGCGCGGTGGAAGTTGAGCGAGATGTGGATGCCGTACTGCTGTCCCAGACGCACCACGCGATCGACCTTCTCCAACATCGGCTCGTGCAGCTTGTAGGGATCGTCGTCCGCGATCCATAGCGTGTAACACGCCGGGATGCGGGCGAAGTCGAAGCCCCAGTCGCGCATCCAGCGGAAGTCGTCCTCGCGGAAATTGCCGTCGCTCTTGACGGTGAACATCTCCAACAGGTTGAAGCCTCGCCAGCGAGGTAGAACAGTTTGTGTTGTCATAGTTGCCTCCTGCTTTAACGCTTAAGGCGGATCACAATCCGCCGTCCTGCAGCGCCGAATTATGATCCGGCGCAAGTATGTACGTGATCGTTATCGCAACCAGATTTTAGCCCACTACGAGAAAATGGGAAGGGCGCGGCGCTCTAACTTTACTGTAGGATGTTTGGTGCTATAGTTAGAGTTGTATCTTTTCCCAATTTCCAAGAACACAGGAGAATGATCGTGGAAGCCACGCGCCGGATTCTTGTCACACTTTTATTGCCACTTTTATTGTGGGGCTGGGTAGGCGCGATAGCAGTGGACGCCGATTTCGGGCAGGCGTTCTATCTGGATTGGACACAAGACGGCGACCACGATGGCGAGCAGCTCGGTTACGCGGTCGGGACGGCCGGCGATGTCAACGGCGATGGGTACAGCGACGTCATCGTGGGCGCGCCTACCGATGTCTACACCTCGGACAAAGTAGGCATGGCCTATGTATTTCACGGCGGGGGAGGCGGGCTGAGCAGCAGCCTCAATCCAGACTGGACAGCCACCGGAATAAAGGGTTCGTTCTTTGGTGGAGCAGTCGGCACGGCGGGCGATGTGAACGATGATGGGTACGACGATGTTATCGTCGGCGCGCCAGCATATAAAAACCCGATCATCGGCCTGGGAACACAAGGAGCGGTCTTCGTCTTCTACGGTTCGAGCGGTGGCCTGGCGGAGACGCCGGGATGGTCGCTGATTGGAGAGCAAAAAGATAGCGGTTTAGGCATCGCCGTCGGGACTGCCGGAGATGTGAACGGCGATGGATTCGACGATATCATTGTGGGCGCGAGCGGTCTGGGAGGTATGATCCATGTTTTCTTCGGCGCTTCCGACGGCCTGACGACCACACGCGTGTTCACGACCAGCAGCAACCAGGCCGGTGCACTGTTTGGCTACTCTGTCGGAACGGCGGGAGACGTGAACAACGATGGCTACGATGATATTCTCGTCGGCGCGCCAGCGTATAACATTTCCGGCATGCTCGACGCGGGTGCGATTTTCATTTTCTTCGGGGCGGCGGAGGGCATCAGTACGACATACACTACCATTTATGGAGACCAAAGCGGCGCCAGATTTGGGCACGCCGTGAGTACTGCCGGCGACGTCAACGGTGATGGCTACAGCGACATTATCGTCGGCGCACCGTTGTACACCAGGGACACGCTAGTCAGCGCGGGCGCAGCCTTCGTCTATCTCGGTTCGCCCACCGGGGTAATCACCACGCCGAACTGGCAAATTTATGGCGTCGGTACAGCCGTGCAGCTTGGCACTGCCGTGGGCGCCGTTGGGGATGTGAATGGGGATACTTACGACGATGTCATCATTGGTGCGCCGCGCGCTACCTATGGTCAGAAGGAAGAAGGAGCGGCTTACGTGTACCTGGGGAAAGCATCCGGCCTGAACACGAACCCGATCTGGCGCGGCGAGGGCAACAAAGCTGAAACCATGTTTGGCTTTTCGACAAGCTCTGCCGGCGACGTGGATGGTGATGGCAATATGGATCTCATCATCGGCGCGCCGGAGTTCAAAACCGTGGAGGACAAACGCGGACGAGCTTTCGTCTACCTGGGTACGGGCGAGATTGTCATCGATAACTACGTCGTCTATCTGCCGCTCGTGTTGCGCGGCAGCTTTTAGGAACTGGGTTGCTTGACTCAAGACGACCGCACGACGTGGGAGGGCGAGCATGAAATTCTGGGATTTCCTGTGGATGCTGATGGGGCAATATGCCGGTGGCCCCGGCCCCAAGGAAAACAACCTGATGCGCTTTGGGATCCCGGCGGTGATCTGGGCCATCTTGCTGTGGGTAGCCTGGTCGCGGCAGCGCAGACAGGAACTGCCCCGCGAGAGAATGTTGTTGTTGGGCTTTGGCCTGGGGTTTGTGCGAGAAGCCTTTATGTTCCTGCACATCGCCTCGAAGATTCTCACCGGTACGGAAACAGAAGCCTGCGTCGTCGAACCGATCGAGCACGCGCTGGCGATGGCGGCGCTGATCGTCATCGCGGCATCCTTCTTGCGTTACATCCTGGACGATTCAACCCTGGCGCGGCGTTACCTGCGCGTGGGCCTGCTCATCACCGCACTTTGCTACCTCATCACCTTTCTGTTATGGCCCCGGTATAGCGTATTGTATCCAGGTGTTCATTTCCACCACACCTGGTTTTCCTGGCTCTTCCATATCGCCAGCCCGCTGTTGATCGCCTGGGCGATTTATGCGCTCAGCAGAGGTCAAGGATGGCTGCGCAACGTGGTCTCACTGGCGCTGACGCTTTTCCTGTTAGCCGAAGCACTCGCACTCGCCAACTACTCGACAGGCAGCACCTATAACTACATCATCTGCCGTGTGGCGAATACCCTTCACATCCTTGCCGTCCCGATCCTGGGCTACGTTTATTTCCGCGAACAGACGCTCGAAAAAGAAGCCGTGGATGCACAGCTCAGAGCGTACCGCGACCATCTCGAGGAACTGGTCGATGCGCGCACGACGGCGCTCAGCCAGACCAACATGCAATTGCAGCAGGAAATCGTCGAGCGCCAGCTCACGCAAGCGGCCCTCGCGCAACTCAGCCACCGCAATGAGCTGATCCTGGGATCGGCCGGCGAAGGTATTTTCGGCATCGACCAGGAAGGCAAGCACATATTCGTCAATCCGGCGGCAGCGCAGATGCTGGGATACACCATCGACGAGCTAATTGGATGCCCCAGCCACAGCACCTGGCACCACTCCTACCCGGACGGCACGCCCTATCCCGAGGCTGAATGTCCGATCCATGTTGGCTATCGCACCGGTTCAGAACGGAGCGGCGACGATCAGGTCTTCTGGCGCAAGGACGGCAGCAGCTTTCCCGCGCGCTATGTCAGCACCCCTTTCTATCAGAATGAAGAGTTGACGGGCGCGGTGGTCGTCTTTCAGGACATCACCGAGCACAAAATCTTCGAAGAGGAAATCACCCGCAGCAACACCGAACTGGCAGCGCAGAACATCATCGCCGCCACCCTCAGCCAATCGCTGCACCTGGATGCCGTCCTCAACACTGCCCTGGATACGGTGCTTTCGATCCTGGAGATCGAGAATGGGGGCATTTTCCTGCTCGACCCACTGAACAACCTGCTGACGCTGTGCGCCTATCGGAGTGGGGTGAGTCCGGAGATGCACTTGCCCTATTTGCCCCCTTTGCGCCTGGATGAGTGTCTCTCCGGCGCATGTATCCTGGAAATGCACCCGCTGGTGACCCGAATCGCCGATCTGCCCATCGACAGCAAGCGCTTCGATACGGCGATCTTTATCGTGGAAAACAACCCACAATTTTTGATCTGCGCGCCGCTGATTTCTCGCGGCAAAGCCGTCGGCGCGCTGTTGTTAGCCACACAACATCCCGACGCGGTTCCACCGCACAGATTGGAGTTATTGGGCGCCATCGGCCAACAGATCGGCATGGCGGTGGAGAACGCGCGACTGTATCAAGAAACCGAAGACCTGGCCGAGCAGTTGACGATGCTCCACCAGGCCAATATCGCCCTGAGCAGCCCCCTCACCCTGGTCCAACTCTACGATCAGATCACCGGGCTGGCCGCCAAACTGCTCGACTGCCAGATCGCCTGTCTGTACACATGGGACAACGATACGCAAACCGTAGAAAATGTCTCCACATACGCCAGCGATCCGGAGGAGCTGGAAAACCTGGACGTTCCGCTGAGCGAATTGCCGTGTCTGGAAGAACTGATCATGCACCATCGCTCCATCGCCATCGAGAATGGACGGACCGATCCCCGCGTCCCGCCACAATGGTGCAAAGCGTTCGGCGTTCATGGGCTGTTGTGTTTGCCGCTCTGGAGCAAGAGTGAGCCGCTCGGTTTACTGTTTGTGATCGACCGGCGCGCGCCGCGGCAGTGGCGCGGCGATGAAATCATCCTGGGACAAAGCTTCGCCAACCGCGCGGCCATCTCGTTGGAAAACGCCTATCTAAATCTGGAAATCGAAAAAACGGCGACGATGCACGAACGCGAGCGCATCGCCGCGGAATTGCACGACGGCGTGGGCCAGACGCTCAGCTATATGGGACTGCAAGTCGATCAGGTGATGCAGCTTGATGGCATCGCGCAGCACCCACAAGGCGAACCGCAACTCGAAGGGGTGCGGCGCGCGGTGGAGCAGGCGACCCGCGAACTCCGCGCCGCCATCAACCACCTGCGCTCCCGGCAAGCGCCGCGCAAAGCGCTGTATGATCTGCTGAAGGATATCGTACAGACCTTCACCACAGAGCACCAGGCGCCGGTGCATCTGGCGCAGGATAACGGCGCGCCGCTGTTTCTGTCCGCCGACAAAAACGAGCAAATTGCCCGCATCGTGCAGGAAGCGATCAGCAATGCCGCCCGGCACGCGCAGCCGCAGCGCATCGACGTGGTCCTGGCGAAACAGGGCAATACGATTTCCATCACCGTGGCCGATGATGGTCGCGGTTTCGATCCTGCAAACGTGCGCCAAGATGTCGGGCAGCATTTCGGCCTGAACATTATGCAAGCTCGTGCTGCCCGCATCGATGGGCAGGTCACGGTGGAATCCGCGCCGGGACAGGGCACGCGGGTCACCTTAACCTTTCCGGGAGGCTAAACGATGAAAAAGATTCGCGTCCTATTGGCTGACGATCACCAGTTGTTCCGCGAAGGCGTGGCCAACATCCTCAAGACGCAGGCCGATTTCGACGTGGTCGGCGAGGCCAGCGACGGCGTGGAGGCAGTGCTCAAAGCGCGCGGCCTCAGACCCGACCTGATTCTGATGGACATCCAGATGCCAGGCTACGACGGCGTGGAGGCCACCAAACGTATCAAAGCCGACCTGCCGGAGACCATCATCGTCATGCTCACCATGTCCGACAACAATACCCTGCTCTACGATGCGCTCAACAACGGCGCGCAGGGCTATCTCCTGAAGACCATCCGCTCGCAGGAGCTGTTGGACCGGCTGCGCGGGGTGATGCGCGGCGAAGCCATCTTCAGCCCTGAAGTGAGCAGCCACATCCTGGAACTGTTGCGGCATCCCCTGCCAGGCCCGCAACCCCTCGGCCTGGGCGAAGATGAACTGGCCCTGACGAAGCGGCAGCGCGAAATTCTGGCGCTGATCGCCTACGAAAACGCCTCCGACCAACAAATCGCCGAACGGTTCCCCATCTCCATCAACACTGTCAAAACCCACGTGCGCAACATCCTGAGCAAGCTGCAATGCCGCAACCGGCACGAGGCAGCGCTGACTGCCATCCGTGATGGCTTGATCGCGCCCAAAGACATCCCGCCCAAACGCATCGGCTAAGTGGCCTGCACCCGCTTTTGACCGGTTGATGAACTCTAAAAATTAATCTGGTAATGTTACCCGGGCCGTCATTCCGAACAGAGCATAGCGGAGTGAGGAATCCCGTGCGCAACAGATTCCTCAGTCCCTGCTTGGCCGTCTGGATACTAGCATGTGAAAAGCGGGACTTCGGAATGACGCCGGATAGCGTAGATGGCTCATTCTAAAGAATTAATTCTTCTTCCTAAAGAATTAATTCTTTTTCGTTTTATCCCCCTCTAACATCATTCTTCAATTCACCCCTCCCTGAAGGGAATCAGTATTGTACTGCGCCTGGCATTTTTGTATGATATAGACAGTCAAAGCCCTTTTGGGAGCCGGTGCTGCTCCGTTGGCGGGCGGCGCAGCACCGGCGCTTTTCTTTCAAAGCAACTTTGTACTTTCGAGATGGAGTTGGAAATGGATGACAGACAAGTGATCGTACTTTTCGGCGATTCCCTGCTGATGGACGGCGTCGAGGCCAGCCTGGCAGATCAACACGAGTTGGACGTCATCCGCGTGGATATTACCATCAACAACGTCGGTCAGCACTTACAAACCATTGCGCCGGATCTCGTCATCTTCGACCTCGACCTTCCTTTTTCTTCCCAGATCGTCCCTCTGCTGCGCGAACAATCCGGCATCCCTTTTATCGGTCTGGACGCACAATGCAGCGAAGCCATCGCCCTTTCCAGCCAACAATACACCGCGCTGTCGGCGAATGACCTCGTCAAAGTCATCCAGATCCAGACGACGACTCGACCCGCCCAAGCCGTCGACCCTCATTCGGCGCCGTTTTAGGCGATTGGTTCAATCCGTTTATTAAGGAGGAGCACACATGAAATCAAGACGAATACGCAGTTTTCTACTCGTGCTGGTCCTGCTCACGCTGACCAGCCAATTGGTTTTTGCGGAGGATGGTGTCATCTTCCGCCGCAATATCTCCAAGACGCCGGATGCCGAAACTGAGAAGGCCGCCATCTATATGATGGACTTCTACGTCCCGGCCCAGGCGTCGACTGGCCTCGTCGGCCCGGTCGTCTATCCCTTGCTAGCGGATGAAATCACCGTAGCCTACGAAGATCGCGCCTATGCTAAGCCATTGGTCACAGTCTATATCGATGATATTGGCGCGGCAGAAGAAGCATTGACAGAGGACATGTCGGGCATTATGGGCGGCATGACCTTCGGCCATTTCGACGCTTTTGCGGCTGTCTCACTGGACGATGGCACAAGCTGGAAGAGTACCAATCTATCCAATTCGCAGGATCTTTCATCCTTCATCCTTAAAAATGGCCACGAGTATCCCGGAGACGTGCATAATGTCGTCCACCAGGTCTTCAACGACAACATCTTCGTGGCATGGGCTTCCAAGTACTGTGCCGGAGGAGCGCCGCTGTATTCTTTGGATCTAGACGAAGAAGCCGCTTACCTCGCTGACCTGGAAGAAACCTACGGCAAGGATGCGATCTATCTGTATGACCTGTTCGGCGTCGGCGGCAGGCAGGGTTCGGTGGACTATGTTGAACAGGGTTTTCCCGAAGTCGGCGAGATTCCCTACTCCTGTCTCTGGACCGCGCGCGGCAAGCTGCTCCCTGGCGACGATCCCGCAACAGCAGAAACAACAGAAGCCACTTACGTGATGTGGACCAAGCCCGAACGGCTGACCTCCGGCAAGCGTGATGTCAACCTGCCTGTTGTGGACTGCGCCAAGGATGTTGGCTGTATGTTGACCTGGCAGGAAGACCCCGAAGGTCTGCGTCCCGGTCAGGGCCTCGGCCCTGGTGAAGGATGGTCAGGCGCTATCGCCAATGCCCAGACAGACATCTGGTATTCCCACATCAGCTTCGCAGACTTCGATTTAGTCTTTGGGGATTCCGCAGCTCTGACCGCCGGCGATGTCGTCACAATGGCAGCCTACACGGGCGACACGATGCCAAAGGCCTACGTGCCAATGGCAATCCCAGTCCGGCTGACAGACAATGCCAAGTGTAAGGGGAGAAGCACTGAGCTTCAACCTAGTGCTCCTTACTGCTACATCGACTTCGACGCTATCGATCAATATGACCATACGAACGTGCAAGAACTGCTGGATCTGGAAGAAGCTCAGGCAGGAGCCGATTTCTGCGCATCGACCATCAACTGGACGACCCCAGGCGGCAGCACACAGCCAGTTTGCATGACCGATGATGGGCGGGTGCTGAACGGGCGTGTGGCGGCGACCCGCGTCCGCATGAACCTGAAGTCCTATACCCGGGCTGACGGCACCAAGGGCGCATGGATCGTTATGGCGGCAGAGGAAACCAAAGCGCTTGGCGATATACTGATTGATCCTTACGGCAACCCTACAGAGGATCCCATCGACATTGGTAAGGATGTTTGGTATTACTCCTTTGATCCTTTCTTGACCGGCACTGAAGTGACCATGATTAGTCAGGGCGGTATGCTCAACCAACCGGCAACGTGCAGCCCCTGGACAGTCGGCGCCACCTACGAATGCACACCGTACGAGTTTTTCCCGGTCCAAATCGATCCTCTGAACGGCGGCGAATACTACCTGACGGAGATCGCCCGGCGCTTCGCGCTGACGACGAACTCGGTTGCAGATGCAATGGCTTCGGAAAGCGGCCTTTCGGCAATGCTCATCTACAAGCAGGGCATCATCAACCAGGGCGGGCCGGCAGACATCATGCTGCGCCGTGTGATCATTCCAGAAGATTTCGATCCTGCAGTAGATAACCCTTACGCCTACGAGAATATGGAGTGCGACGAGTGGGTCTACACCGACGGTTCCAACCCCAACTACCTCCAGGGCCTATGCCTCTCGCCCGCCATCAACATCTCCGGTTCAACCATCGTAGAATGTAGTGCTGGCAAGTTGGGTAACGATGCCTGCGCCGCCACCTTCCCGGTAGCCGATGATGGCAGCATCCCAGAGCATGTTGGTTCCTTCCCCAAAGTTTTAGAGTGGCGGCAGTGCGACGGCACTTCGACAACCGTTGGCGGCGTTGAGGGTTGCGAGGACGACAACGACCTCGATGACCAGTCGTGGGAGAACCCCTTCGATCTGGCCAAGGGCCACCGGGGCTTCCTGGATAAGGATTACGTGATGATGATGTACGCCTGGTCGCCCAACTGGAAAGCCCAAACCGTTGGCAACGATCACTACAATCTCTACGTTCGACGTTCCTTCGACGGCGGCGTGACCTGGACGACCACCCCGGCTGACCTGGGCGGCGTTGGCACCACCGCTGTTGAGAACTACTGCGTCAGCACCCCGTCAGCCGAGTGTGTAGGCACAAAATTCACCTACGGTGCAGGCGCGTTCGAGCAAGGGCGCAACGTCTCGCAGTTGATCGGCAACAAGGTCACCATCCTTGACCCGCGCTACTCCCCTACCGGCGGTGTGAAGCTCTACTCGACCATCCGCACCGACTGGCTAGATGCCAATGCTGATCTCTTGAACTTCACATCGGACGATGTGTTGCCCTACCCAGACGACGCAGAGCGCGCTCGCGACAAGTTCTTCATGATCTACGAGACCGGCGATAACACCACCGTCGACGTGGGTGAAGCAGTGCCGCTCGACCTGTTCTACAGCCGGGCAACAGTCTGGGGCGATGTCTGGGAGTTGGATCCAGACTATTACGATGAAGCAACCGGCGAAATCGAAGATTATCGCTGGCTCTGGGCTGAGAAAGACCACGAGATTCTCTCTGGTGAAGCATCGATGCTCGCGAATCCAGGTGGTACCTTCATGTACGCTGTCTGGAACCAATGGGAAGAAGAAATCCTGCCCGACGGTCACGAGCTGGTCTTCAACAGCGATATGATCTACCGTCGCTTCATGTATCTCCCGGACGATGCTGAAGCCCTCGCGCTCCCGCCGACCGCCTCCATCCTCTACGTCAGCGCCACCACGGTTGAGCAGCTCGCCGGCGACGTCCTGACCCTGGCCGGCAGCGCGCGTGACTTCAACGCCGGTGGCATCGTGGCCTACAAATGGACATCGGATCTGGATGGCGTGGTGGGCAACGAGCAGGTGCTCAAGATCGCGGCCGCGGATCTCAGCCGCGGGCGGCACACCTTCACCTTCTCCGCGCTGGATGGCAAGGGCCACTGGTCCAGAAGCGCCACCGTCACGGTGAACGTGGTGCAACAGATTTATCGCGTCATGCTCCCTATGGTGATGCGCAGCAAGTAAGTTGTTTCAAGTTTCGAACCTGGTATGGCTGGCCTTTTTTCGAGGCCAGCCATACCCCAAGGAGTTTTCTCGGACCCTTGCGAAGGTTCAGAAACCTTCGTAAGGGTTCAGGCAAATAGAAGAGTGGCCGATGAAAGTACAAATACCCGCCAATCATACTTTCGCAGAGCACACACTGCAAGCCGTGACTCCGGTCAGTGACCGGAGCCGGATGCGTGAGGTGCTCAACAATCTTATATTACACCTGCACCCCACCCGCGTGCCCGCCGCCGCGATTCGCTTCACCTACACGTGGGGTCTGGGCGGCATCAGCGCCCTGCTGGCCGTGCTGCTGGCAGCGACCGGCGTGCTGCTGATGTTCCGCTACGAACCGACAATCGATCGCGCTTACATCAGCATCCAACTCCTGGAGACGCAGGTCGCTTTCGGTTCCCTCGTCCGCGGGCTGCACCACTGGTCCGCCAACCTTCTCGTCATCACCGTCTTCCTGCACATGTTCCGCGTCTTCTTCACCGGCGGCTTCAAGCAAAAGCGCGCGTTCAACTGGGTCATCGGGCTGGTGCTGCTCGTGCTGGTGCTCGTCTTCAACTTCACCGGCTACTTGCTGCCCTGGGATCAGTTGGCGTACTGGGCCGTCACCGTCAGCAGCAGCCTGCTCAGCTACATTCCTGTCATTGGAGCGCCCCTCAGCAACGCAGCGCTCGGCGGGCGCGAAGTGGGGCAGGTGGCGTTGAGCAACTTCT
>JAKJAB010000068.1 GCA_022707725.1 Chloroflexota bacterium
GAAGTGAACGTCCATGATTTTCCCAGTGAGGCTATAGGGCGCGCGGTGCCTTATGGGGTCTACGATCTTCAATATAACCGGGCGACTGTCTATGTTGGGCAGTCCGCGGATACGCCAGCCTTCGCCGTCGATAACCTGGTGCAGTGGTGCCAGACCGAATTGCCGGAACGCTTTCCTGATGCGACCGAGTTGTTCGTTGAGGCAGATGCGGGCGGCAGCAACGGCTATCGCGCGCGCGTCTGGAAACGCGATCTGCAAACCAAGATTGCTGATGCCTTTGGCTTGACGGTGACCGTCTGTCACTACCCCACCGGTACGTCCAAATGGAATCCGATTGAGCATCGGGTGTTCAGTGAGATTAGCAAAACGTGGGCAGGCTGTCCCTTGCGTACCTTTGACGTAATGCTGACGTATCTCAACGACACCAAAACGCAGACCGGCCTAAAGGTGCAAGCACACTTGGTCACTCAGACTTATGAAACAGGTGTTAAGGTGCCTGATGCGGAGATGGAAGCGTTGGCCATCAATTATCACGAGGTGTGTCCGCAATGGAACTACACCATTTCTCCGCGTTCGCCCGCCCAAGCCGCCTAGATTGAACGGGAAGTTATATTTTTACAGACCCTAAGTATTGAATTGATATAGGTGAAGATGGGGAGATTCTCTGAATGGTTGCTGCTCACGCTGAATCGATTTGCGCCGCTTGTGAATCGTGCATTGCTTACAGCTAAATCAGACCCGAATCACTACCGTGATTTCTTACAGACACGTTCGGAGAGTTCATTTGAACTCTTCGGTGATTTGAATCTTGAGGATAAGCTAGTACTTGATGTTGGATGTGGGATGGGTTCAAATATCAAGTACCTGTATGCGTGTGGTGCGCGCGTTGTTGTGGCTTTTGATATAGACCTGTGCCAGCTTCGGAATACTCGTGCCGCATTTGTAGATAGTGTACAGACATGCTTATTGGCTGCAAATGCCGAATGGATGCCGTTTCGGAATGATGTGTTCGATGTACTCGTTGCAACGGACACTTTTGAACACTTGCGTGATGTCGAAGCCGTTTTGCGTGAATGTTATCGTGTGTTGCGACCTGGTGGAGAACTTTTACTGTATTATCCTCCCTTTTACGCTCCTTGGGGTGCTCACATGGTCAACTGGATCCGTGTGCCATGGTGCCAGGTTTTCTTTTCCGAATCAACAATTATGCGTGTAGCACGTAGGTTGGAATTAGAAGGAAGTGCTACTAATAATCTGCTTCCTCCTGAGACACGACTGGATTTGCAGGATGGTGAAACCATCCCATTTGTCAACCATCTCACGCTACGAGGGTTTCGTGAATCACTTACATGTGTTCCAGGCTGGCAAATAACCAAATCTCAGCGGTTCCCACCTGGGTGGCGTTCAAAAGGGATTTTGACGAAAGCACTGAGGATTTTGGTATCGTTACCACTATTGCAAGAAATTTTTACATCCAAAGCTGTGTTCATCCTTTATAAAGAGCGTTAGCTACTGTACAGTCATCATCGTGCGGTGTCGGAAGTAGTCCAAAGCGTCAGAAAGAGCAATCCGGTGCAGTTAAACGTCAATGATATTCTCCGCCAACTTCCCGTAAGTGAAGGCGACGCTGCGGACGCCTCCCACACCCTCATCCGCGACGCCTACGACTTCGCTGCCGCTGCGCACGGTAGCCAAAAACGCGATTCCGGCGAACCCTACATCACCCACCCCCTCAGCGTGGCGCTCCTCTTAGCCGAAATGCACTTCGATCCAGCGGTCATTGCCGCTGGATTGTTGCATGACGTCCTTGAGGACTGCGACGTGCCGCGTCCGGAACTGGAGGCGCGCTTTGGGCAGGAGGTCCTTACCCTGGTCGAGGGGGTGACCAAACTGGATAAGGTCGAAGCGCGCGTCGAAGGGGACAGTATGCGCTCCCGCGACTTGCAGGAGCTGGAAAGCCTGCGCAAATTGCTCCTGACTATGGTACAGGATGACGTGCGCGTGATTTTCATCAAACTGGCCGACCGCCTGCACAATATGCGGACGCTAGACTCTCTGTCTTCGGAAAGACAACTGCGGATGGCGCGCGAAACGCTGGAAATCTTCGTGCCAGTTGCCAACCGGCTTGGGATACGGGTGTGGAAAGCAGAGCTGGAAGACCTCGCCTTCCAATATCTCAACCCCCTGATGTTCGAGGAGTTAGGCCGGCTGTTGCACATGCACCAAGAGGAACGCAACGCTCGGGTTGCCGAACACGTCGCCTTGTTGCAGGCCGCCTTGACTAAAGAGGAGGTCCCCGCCAGAATCAAAGGCCGCCCCAAACACATCTACAGCATCTACAACAAAATGCATCGCAAGAATCTGCCTTTTGCGCGCGTCTACGACACGGTAGGGTTGCGTGTACTAGTCGAGACGATCACGCAATGCTATCAGGTTCTGGGCATTGTGCATCAACTGTGGACGCCGGTGCCCGGGGAGTTCGACGATTACATCGCGCATCCCAAAACGAACGATTATCGAAGCCTGCATACCGCGGTGGTCGGCAAAGATGGTTTGCCGCTGGAGATTCAGATTCGCACACAAGAAATGGACGAAATCGCCGAATTTGGCATCGCTGCCCACTGGCGCTATAAGGAGCGTAACGCGCACTTGAGCCAGGAAACGTCGGCGCAGATCTCCATTATGCGCCAGAGCGTCCAAGACTACACGGATGAGGTGGACGACGTGCGCGCTTTTGTGGCCGCGGTGCGCGCGGACGTCTTTCAGGACCGCGTGTACGTTTTTACACCGCGCGGACGGTTGATCGATTTGCCCCTCGGCGCCACCCCGCTGGACTTTGCTTATGCCGTGCATACCGAAATCGGCCACACTTGTCGCGGCGCTAAAGTCGATGGCCGTTGGACGCCGCTGCATTACCAACTCAAAACCGGCGAGCAAATCGAGATCATCCGTGGACGCAAGGGCGGCCCTAGCCGCGACTGGCTCAACGACGAATTGGGCTACACCAAGACGACTCGCGCCCGGCAGAAGATCAAACAATGGTTTCGGCGTCAGAGCAAGGAGCAGAACATTGCGCAAGGCCGCATGACCGTCGACAAGTTGCTGCGCCGCCTGGAGTTGGTCCTTTCGATGGATGAAGTGGCCGAGCTTTTCCACAAGCATTACAACAATACGGACGATTTTCTGGCCGCGGTCGGCATCGGCGATGTCGGCAGCGGGGCGATTTCCAGACGTCTGGAAGGTTACATCAGCCAGTTCGCCGAAAAGCCGCGCGAAGAAGATACCGGCGAGGATGAAGAGGAGCTGTATACCGGCACCCCGGCAGCATTGCCAGATGTGGTGACGGGGGCGATCAACATTCGCGGCACCGGCGGAATCCTGACCCATCTTGGAAAGTGCTGCAATCCTATTCCCGGAGATGATGTCGTCGGTTATATCACCCGTGGACGCGGCGTGACGGTGCACCGGCAGGATTGTCCCAACATTTCACGCATGGGGCCGCAAGACATAGAGCGGCTGATCGACGTGGATTGGGGGCAGGATAAACACACGTTCCCGATTCAGGTGATCGTGACGGCTTACGATCGCTCGGGTTTGCTACGTGATGTCACTGAAGTCATCGCTGACAATGACATCAATATGGCTTCCTTGAGCACCGGCAAGCGCAGCCGTTACAACATCATACCGGTGACGATCACCCTGGAAGTGCCGGATTTATCGACGTTGACGCGCGTGTTAGCAAAGATCGAGCAGATTCGCAATGTGATTGATGCCCGGCGTATGGTATAGCGCGCTTGGGTCACAAAAAGCCCCCTTCGATCATCAAAGGGGGCTTTTTTGTGTGGACTGCGTTCAGGGAGCTATGGCGTGGTCAACACCGCCTTTTGCCAATCG
This sequence comes from Chloroflexota bacterium, assembly GCA_022707725.1. Taxonomy (GTDB): domain Bacteria; phylum Chloroflexota; class Anaerolineae; order B4-G1; family SLSP01; genus DSWT01. The sequence goes on from JAKJAB010000068.1 coordinate 3,895, forward strand.
AGATACTCCCATCGCTCCTGTTTCTGCAGTTCCAGCCAGGAGTTGTACTGGTCTTCGCGCATCTGCCGCAACGTGGCTTCATTCACCGGACGCTCCTCGTGCCCGTTGACGAAGATCACGTAGTATTGTCCATCGCTGCCTAACACCGGCTCGGCGGCTTTGCCAACCGGCGTATTGAAGGTGACTTGTTCTATCTCTGCGCCTAATTGCCCACCCAGGTAGCCAGCCGGGATCCAACCCAACGCATAGCCGGCCGTCTGATCGCTCTCGTCGTCGTTGAGTTCTACGATCAAACCCGTGGGATCCTCGCCGTTCTCAATCCGTTGGCGCAGCGCCAAGCCTGTCTCATCACTACCCACCGCGAAGATGATAGGATCGACTTGATCCGAAGTCTGCGGGACGTCCGCGCCGATAATGGCGACAAGTTGATTGCGCAGCAGGTTGGTCTCGACCATCGTGCGGAAATCCTGCTCGGAAAAGCGGCTTGGTTTTAGGAAACTCTCATTGTATTGCTGGTACAGCGACTCAAAACTCTCAATCTTGCTCGTATCTGTGACCGTCTCCGCGGCAGTGCGGTCATAACCGACTATCTGTTCGATAGCAAGGTCCATATCCTCCTGGCTCACGGTCAGGTTGCGTGTCTGCGCTTCCTTCCGTACAACTTCCTCTTCGAGCATATAATCCAGGACTTGTTTACCGAGCACAGAGGCCGAAGTGGCCGAGAGCTGGCTGTCTAGACTGCTTACCGCGCTCTCCAAATACTGGTAATAACTCTGCATCGTTTCGTCAGTGGCATTGATTCGCGTGAGTTCGTATTGATAGTCGTTAAGTCGATCGCGCATCACCAGGCGCTGGTAGTACAGGCGCCGCTGGAACTGTTGTGTGCTGACCGTGACGCTGTCGACGCGAGCCACCGGCCGGCGAGCTTTGACGACCAGTTCCGTAATGAGTCCATACCCGATGATCAGCAGGACGACCGCCACAACGCCAATCGCCGACCACGTCAGAATCCGGTTGAGCTTTTCCTCTTTTACCCGCCGGGCAACCTGCCGGCGCGTCAGTGTTTTGGGGGTACTTTCTTGTTTAGCCATACTTAAGTCTCCAACAAACACCGGGCATAGGATATCCCCCTATGCCCGGCCTGTCAAAGTTAACCTCTCATTTTTGCAATTCGGCGACAAAGGGCAGCAGAGCCATGTGCCGCGCGCGCTTGATCGCCACGGTCAATTGCCGCTGGTGCTTGGCGCACACGCCCGTCTGGCGGCGCGGGCGAATTTTGCCGCGATCACTCACAAACCGGCGGAGTAGATCGACGTCCTTGTAATCGATGCCCCCCGATTTATCATTGCAGAAGTAACAAACCTTGCGGCGTGGCGCAAAACGGCGGCCACGACGTTGTCTAAAATCGCTCACAGTTTATCTCCTTGATCAAAATGGTTTGGATTATCCAGCTCTTCGTCCACAAAGAGGTCGGCTTCCTCTTCGGACGCGCTTTCGTATCCGTCCAGGAAGATCAGTTCCTGGGCGACCAGTTCGGTGCGATAATGTCGCTCACCATCCGGACCTTCCCAACAGCGGGTTTGCAAGCGGCCTTCGACGTAGACTTGGGAGCCTTTGTGGAGGCGTTTCTTGCACAACTCTGCCAATCCACCCCACGTTACGACGTGAAACCATTCGGTTTCTTCCTGTCGCTCACCTTCGTTGTTGGTCCACCCTCGTGTTGTGGCCACGCTAAAGGATGCAACCGGGCGCCCGCTGGCGGTGAACCGCATTTCCGGGTCACGCCCCAGGTATCCGATAATCATCACTTTGTTGAGTCCGCGTGCCATCGAAGTGCCTTTGTCAAACGCTCTTAATCTTCGTCTTCGTCGTCGAAAATGTCGTCGTCCCTGGCGTCTTCCTCTTCAAATGCGGGGATGGCTTCCGGTCTCGGGCCGCGTTCTGGTTTCTCTGGCGGGAATTCGTCGTCGACGCGGATGACCATTTCGCGCAAGACACCTTCGGCCAGGGTAAGGCTGCGCCGGAACTCCGACACCTTCTCCGTCGCCATGGTGCATTGTACCAGGTAGTACTGCCCTTCTTTCTGGTTTTTGAGGGTGTAAGCGAGCCGTCTCAATCCCCAGCTTTTGAAACTGAGCACTTCGGCATCTGCCTGCGTGAGGTATCCTTTCACCCGGTTGAGAAGGTTGTCTTTGTCCTCCTCACTGAGCGTAGGATCGATGATGAACAACAACTCGTAATTATTCTTCTTTTGTTTAGCCAAGACGGATTGACCTCCTTTCTATGGGATTACTCCTGGTCTCACGCCAGGAGCAGAAAGTCCGTCTCCAGACACCCGGCAATCTTACCACAAAACACTGGTTTGGCAAATACGACAAGAGGCCCTGTTCAGGGCCTCTTGTCATGAGTTTGCGCCGGTCTATAAGCCGGATTCTGTCATCGGCAGTCATCTGTCTGGGACCGGCGTCACCGCCGGCCTCTAGCGACCTACCCGGAGGTTGCCCCTGGGGAAGGAAGCGGGTCACTCCCCGGCCTTGCGACCATCCCTCCTGCTTGGTCTTGCTCCCAACGGGGGTTGCCTGGCCGCGCCGGTTGCCCGGCGCGCCGGTGGTCTCTTACACCACCTTTTCACCCTTACCTGGTCTGACGACCTGCGGCGGTTTGTTTCTGTGGCCCTGTCCGCGGGTTTCCCCGCCCGGGCGTTACCCGGCGCTGTGCCCTGTGGAGTCCGGACTTTCCTCGCGTGGCCGGATAACCGGCCACACGCGACTACCTGACCAACGCAAGCTCTACCCCAAAGATACTACGTTTTAGCGTTCCGTCAATGCAGCGTCCACAGGATGATTTCCGGCGGGGCGAGGAAACGCGCGCGCGGCGCTCCCAACCCTTCCATGCCCAATCCCCGGCTGACGTAGAGTGTGGTGTTCGCCTCGCGGTACAGTCCCATTTCGTACTTCTTCCCCCAACGCGAACTGGTCGCCAGCGCGCCATAAAGCGGCAGACGGAGCTGCCCGCCGTGCGTGTGACCACATAGATAGAGCTGCACGCCGAGTTCCGCGGCCATCGGCATCAGATCGGGGGTGTGGTAGAGCAGCAGGCTGACCGCATCGGGCGGTGCGGACTGCATCAGGCGTTGCAGAGCCGCGGTGTCGCGCGCCTCGTCGTAAGTCGTTCGCACGCCGAGCAGGTAGATGCGGACAGCGCCGTGCTGGATGATCTGGGCTTCATCATCCAGCCAATGGAGGCGCATCCCGGCGAAGATCTCAGGGACGTGGCCGGGAACGTCCACGACCGGACTGCCGGTGATGGCGTAGACGCCGAATGGCGCGTGCAAGTGCGCCAGCAGTGCCCGCGTACCGGCCTGGGCTGTCGGATCGTACACCGAAGAAAGGTTGAGATAATCGCCTGTCAGCAAGATGAGATCGGGGGCGAGCGCCGCGACCTGCGCCAGCAGCGTATCCTCACGCGGCGATTGGCCCTCGAAGTGCAGATCGGAGATGTGCAGCACGCGCAGGGGTGGGGTGCTCTCGTTCCACTGCGGCGGATGGTGGGTCTGCTGTGTGACGCCCAGGCGGAAAGGCTCGATCCAGGTGGCATAGGTGGCGGCGGCGCTCAGGAGCAGGTTGAGGATGGCGACGATTGCCAGACCGGCGGCGTTGGGGATGAGCCATGCGCCGATCCACGACAGGAGCACGCGCACCAGGGTCAGTCCGAGCAGCGAGGGGGTGACCGGCCCCCACGAGCGCTGTTTGACCGGCAGCAGGCCGAGCATCGCCCAATCAACGATCACGAACCCGGCGCAGATCCCGATTGCCGGCAGGCGCAGCGTTTGCCAGGGCCAGCCGGCAATGGCCGCCAGCGCTGCCCACGTCGGCAGCAGCGTCAGTGGCGCAATCCGGCCAAGCACGCCGGTGACGATCAGCGCGAGGTGGACGAAGGAACTGCGTCCATCGGCACGGTCGGGGGGGATGCTGGGATGTGTGGAGGGTGTCATTGTGTATCGAAAAAGCGCGCGATTTCGTCGCGGACGAAGGTGGGCAAGGGACGTTCCCCATGCGCGTCGCGCAGCACGACGCCGGGTGTTTCGCGTAGTCTGCCGATCACCGTCGCTGCGATGCCCTCGTGCTCGAGCGCCTGGACGATGTCCGTCGCACTCTCAACGGCGACGGCAGCCAGGAGCGCGCCGGAAGCAATCAGGCCGAGCGGGTCCAGATGCAGCGCCTCGCAGAGCGCGCGTGTTTCGGGGTAAACCGGCAGGCTGTCTCCGTCCACGACCGCGCCCACGCCTGCCGCCTGCGCCATCTCGTAGATGCCGGTGGCGATGCCCCCTTCGGTGGGGTCGTGCATCGCGTGAACCTCTCCGGACGCCGCGACAATCGTGGCATCCCGCACGACGCTGATGCCCGGATCGTGCAAGAAGCGCGCGGCGCGGGCCAACAGCGTCGCCTCGACTTTACCGCGCAACCGGGCGGCGGCTTCGCGGGCCAGGATCGCCGTCCCTTCCACGCAGATGCCTTTGGTGAGGATGAGCGCGTCGCCGGGCCGCGCGCCGTCCGAGCGCACCAAGCGCTCCGGCGTCACCTCGCCCAACATCGCGCCAACGACGATGGGGCGTTCCAGGCCGTAGGTGATCTCGGTGTGGCCGCCCACGATGCTCACGCCGATGGCATAGCTGGCGCTATGAAGTTGTTCGAAGATGCGATCCACGAGCGCCTGGTCAGTCGTGCCTTCCGGCAGCAACAGTGTGGCGATCATCCAGCGGGGCTGCGCGCCCAGGCAGGCCACATCGTTGGCGTTGACGTTGACCACGTACCAGCCGATTTCGTCGGTCGCAAAGGTGATGGGGTCGGTTTTGGCGATGAGGTAGCGATCCCCAAAATCGATCACGGCGGCGTCGCGTCCCAAACCCGGGCCGAAGATCACGCGGGGATCGGGCTGGCCGAGGGTGCGACTCAACAGGGCGACCAGATCGGGCTGCGGCAGTTTGCCGACAGGATAAGCGGTGAGATGCTTTATCCGCTCCGGTGAAGGTGCAGAATGGGTACACTCTGCAGGGTTATTGTGTTGTCCACGATGATTGTTCATGACTCTTAACGAGATTCCCTGAAAGAGGGATTATTCTGTCACCAGAATGGCGATTTCGTCAATGGCCGAGCCGTAGGCATGGCCTGAGGCATAAATATCCACCCAGCGGATGGCCACCGGCTCGATTCCTTTAGCGAGCATCAGTGGGAGCAGGTCGGGGGATTCGTAGTTGTGCCAGACGCCGGGCTGCGCCACTTTGATGTGCACGGCCTGCCATTCGCAGCTCTGGCACACCGGCTGGTTGTTGTTACCTTCCTTGGCGTAGAACCCTTGCAGCCATTCCCGCAATGCGCCGGTCTGGTCGGTATACTTGATGCGGATCATCACCGGGCACTCGGTTCCCAGCGAGCCGCACACGCTGAGCGTTTGAGTGTCCACCCGCAGGCGCGCCCGCACGCGCAACGATCGGACGCCACGAATGTCCTGGTTGATCTCCTGGGTAATGCCGGCCTCGGAGAATCCTTGTCCCATCCGTTCCAGCAGGACAATGTGGAGATTGTCGGCCAGCGTTGCTTGCCGTACTGTTCCACTGCTCTGGTCGGCGAAAGCCGTGCGGCTGAAAACCTCCCACGTCCCTTCCAACGGCAGTTCGAAATTGCCATTACGATTGCGGAGGATGTCACGTTCGCCGGTGTAAATCTCTGTCAGCCCTGCGGCGGTGACCTCGGCCCGCTGCAATTCGCCCAGGATAAGCTTCTCCCCGCTCGCCGGATCGGGGATGTGCGCTTTCCCGCTGCTTACGGCGAACTCGGTCTGATCGCCTTCCACAACCACCGTATAGGTGCCTTTGTCCATTTCGGCGACGCCATGCGGTGTCTGGACATTGAGCACGGTTGCGCGGTCGTTGTCTTCCACGGCGATCTGCGTATTGGCCCCGCGCTGGATGTCAAGCGTGACCTGATTAGGCAGGCGGCTGGCCGAGAAACGCGGGGTTTGTGCATTCTCGATGGTGAGATCGGTTTCACCGTAAAGCTGCACGGTGACGATGGGCGGCGTGGGGGTTCCAGGGGCATACCCCTCCGGGTGATAGAAGAGCAGCCACGCTTCGGCGTTTTCGGAGAGGCGGAACGTTGTCTGGCCGGTGACTTCGGCCTCGCTGCTGAGCAGGGTGGAGGTCGAGCTGCCCGGTTCCTGCTGGGCAACGATGCCCGCGCGCGGCTGGATAAAGACTTTCAGGGGGCGCCTGGTATTCATCACCAACCAGCGCACGCTCCACGGCGTGCCGATGGCGATGATCACACAAATGCAGAAAGCCGTGAGTAGAATGACCCAGGCGATCGTTTCGAATTTTTTCAACTTGTTCATGTGTGGGAACTTTTACCAGCGGATGTGGAAGCCACTTAGAAAGTTTCTCGGTTGTTGCCAATCGACGTCCACATGGTCGACCAACCCGTAACGCGGCCCTTTTTGCACCTGTTGTACCAGGCGTTCCAGCTTGGGGCGCGGTCCCTCCGCCCAAATCTCGACCGTCCCATCGGCGCAGTTGCGCACCCACCCCGCAATCTCCAGGGGTAGCGCCTGCATCTGGACGAAACTGCGAAAGCCAACGCCCTGCACATAGCCATGGACGATAATGTGCACAGCCGTTTTAGAATGATTGACATCCGTCATGCGATCCTCCTACATCCCCTATTCTATCCAACTCACCCTGTCTGGCAAATAGCCAATGTCTTTGTCATTCGCTCAAACCGGTTTATAATGAATTGACTTATGGACGCAGGTTACCACCGTTTAGTCGCTTTCAACGCGCATTTGTTGTCTGCCGGAGACTCGTATCGTAGCGCCGGCATTGCTGTCTATGTTATGAATCTGTTGCGTGGTTTGGCTGCGCTGGATGGCGATTTGCGCTATCAAGTGCTTCTGGGCGATAGACGTTTGTCGCCCACCGATTTTGATCTGCCGGTGCGTTTTTCCCGCGTCTCCACCGGTCATCCCGCAACGCGCATCCTGTGGGAGCAGGTCGTGCTGCCCGGGTTACTGCGCCGTCTGGGGGCGGATGTGCTTCATGCGGCGGCTTTCGTCGGTCCGTTGCTGTCGTCTTGCCCGCAGGTCATCACCGTTCACGATCTGAGTTTTTTGCGCCACCCGGAGTTTTTCCGCCGGGGAAACCGGTTGTACCTGGGGACGTTCACGGGCATTGCCTGCCGCCGCGCCGCTGCGGTGATCGCCGTGTCGCAGTTCACGGCGCGGGAAGTACAGCAGCTCCTGGGTGTCCCGGCGGCGCGCGTCCACACGATCTACCACGGCCTCGATCCGCGCTTTCGTCCGTTGCCGCCCGCAGAAGTGGCCACGTTCCGCCAAAAAATGCAGTTGCCCGACCGGTTTGTGCTCTATCTGGGGACGCTGGAACCGCGCAAGAACCTCACGCAACTTGTGCGCGCCTTCGCCCGGCTGCGCGATCCCGACGTGCATCTGGTGCTGGCCGGGGGACGAGGCTGGCTGTATGAGGAGATCTTCGCCGAAGTCGAGCGTCTGGACCTCGGCGCGCGCGTCCACTTTCCGGGTTTCGTACCCGCCGAGTCGCAGGCGCTATGGTATAATGCGGCTGAGGCTTTCACGTACATTTCGCACTACGAGGGCTTTGGGTTCCCGGTGGCAGAGGCATTGGCCTGCGGCGTTCCCACGTTGGCGGCGGCCACGACCTCGCTGCCTGAAGCCGGCGGCGATGGCGTGCTGTGGGTCGATCCTGGCACCGATGCAGTCACTGCCGAGACCGCCATTGCCGACAGCTTGCACCGGCTGTTGACGGATGCGCCATTGCGCGCGGAATTGCGCCAGCGCGGCTTGGCGCACGCGGCGCGTTTTACGTGGGCCGAGACGGCGCGCCAGACGGAAGCCCTCTACCGGCATGTTTTGGAGGCGAAAAAAGGACAGTCATGAACGGAAAACAACGCAACGCAGCACCGCTGTGGGTTGTGGCAATCGACATCGTTACGATCAATGCGGCGATGGGGCTGGCCTATCTTTTCCGTTACCGGTTGCAGTGGTTTGTCGATGTCGTCTTCGACGCGCCGTTTTCAGCTTATCTGCCTTTCTGCGCTTTATTCACTGTTTTTGTCCCCCTGGTGTTGTGGTTGGAACAAGCTTATATCCACTGGCGCGGGCGGATTTGGTTGGACCAGGTTTTCCAAATTGTGACGGCCGTAGCGATCACACTGGTCTTGGCGCTGGCGTTGGCCTTTGCGTTCCGCCCCCTCGTCTATTCACGCTTGCTGCTTCTGGAAGCCGGCCTCTTTATGGTTGCCTTGATATCCATTGGCCGGGCTGTGGCGTTGGCGATACAGGCACACCAACGTCGTCGCGGGATCGGCGTACGGCGCATTGTGATCGTCGGAGCCGGTGAAGTGGGCCGGCGGGTGATGCGCACGCTGGTGGCGCGCCCAGACCTGGGCTATCACATCGTCGGCTATGTGGACGATAACCCAGACAAGGGTGAGGGTGGGCTGGGACGCATCAAGGGATTGGGCGATCTCGATAAACTCCCCAAGATCATCGACACTGAGAACGTGGATGAAGTCATCATCACCCTGCCCTGGACGTACCAGCGCCGTATCTTGAGCATCCTGCGCGAGTGCGAACGGCGGCATGTCGCTGCGCGGCTCGTGCCGGACCTGTTCCAGATGAGCCTCAGTCACGTCGAAGTGAGTGACCTGGGGGGCGTGCCGCTGATCGAAGTGCAGGAAATCGCCTTTAGCAAGACCGCGTTGATCGTCAAGCGCGCGATGGATGTCGTGGGTGCGATTCTGGCGCTGCTGTTCGGCTGGCCACTTTTCTTGCTCATTGCCCTGGCCATCAAACGTGATTCACCGGGGCCGGTGTTATTTTTGCAGGAACGGGTGGGCAAAGAATATAAACGCTTTACGATTTACAAATTTCGCTCGATGCGGGTAGGGGCTGAAAACGAGTTGGAGGTCCTGAAAGAGGCCGCAGAGCATACCGACGTCACGTTCAAGATGCGCGACGATCCGCGCATGACGCGGGTGGGCCGTTTCTTGCGCCGGTTCAGCATGGATGAGCTGCCGCAGGTTATCAATGTTCTCAAGGGCGATATGAGCCTGGTTGGCCCGCGCCCCCCGATTCCTGCTGAAGTGGAACAGTACCAGCCCTGGCATCTCAAGCGCCTGGCCGTGCCGCCGGGTATGACCGGCATGTGGCAGGTCAGTGGCCGGAGCGAACTGACCTTCGATGAGATGGTGCTGCTGGATTTGTACTACATCGAGCATTGGTCACCGTGGCTCGATCTGGCCATCATCCTGCGGACCCTCCCCAAAGTGCTCCTGGGCGATGGCGCTTATTGATCCTGTAGTCGCGTTTTCCATAGCGCGCTTGTTTAGTACGCGATATTGAGATTTACGAGGTATAGAAAGTATGCATTCATGGGAACTTACCGTTGAAGAGCGGCAGGCTTTGCTCGATTTTTCCCGTGCGCTGGTGCGTACCCCCAGCTTCCCCGGCAACGAAGGGGCGGTGGCGGTGTTGATCATGGACGAAATGCGCCGTCTCGAGTTCGACGCTGTGTGGATGGATGACGCGGGTAATGTCATCGGCCGTGTTGGGCCGCAACAAGGCCCGGCGTTGATGTTCAACAGTCATATGGATACAGTCGAGGTAACCGATCCGGCAGCCTGGCGTATCGATCCGTTCGGTGCGGAGATCCACGAGGGCCGGCTTTACGTCCTGGGCGCGTGCGATATGAAGAGTGGCCTGGC
>JAKJAB010000069.1:0-13309 GCA_022707725.1 Chloroflexota bacterium
CCACAGAGAAGTTGATCGTGCCCCGGTAATCGGTCGTGGAGGTCACTTCGGCGGCAAAGACGAAGAGGTCGCCCCAGGTGGGCGTGAGCGGCGTCGTGGGCGGGATCGCGCCATAGTGGGTAAAGTGCGCGTTGAGCGAGTTCATAGCGCTGGTCGTCGAGATGTAGTGCGCGCGCAAGTCAGCGGCAGTCCAATCATCGCGGATGAGGGTATGCAGCGTCCCAATGCCCTGCGCGGTCAATGTGCGGGTGATGGCATTGGCCTGATCGAGCAGGAAGTCGTAGCCTGTGACCAATGCGTCTTGCGGCGCGGCGACCGGCTGCGCCAGGAACGTCTCGACGGCAACCAGCATCTCGTCTGGCGTCTCCACCAACCTGCCGATGGCGAGCTGCGGCAGATACAGCTCGCGGCCTTGCCACGGCAGCGGCAACAATCCCGCATAGTAATCGTCGCTGAGGAAGTAGCGCCGTTCCAGCGCGCTGACGATGTTGAGCGCGAAGTCGGCGTCGTAGTAGGTGCGCTCGTTGGAGACGAGGGCATCGTCGCGGATGCGGCGCTGGGGAATGATGCGGTCATCGCCGACCACCACCAGGTATTTCAGGTTGGGATAGGACGGCGCGATCTCGTACAGCAGCGCCTTGATGTGCTGCGCGACGTAGTTGGCAAAGAGCGGATTGTCGAAGTGCGCGTCCCACAGGGCGTAAGCGGCGACGATCTCCGGGTAATCGCCCACGTCGACGATCTCGCCGTTGACCCGGGAATGTGCTGCCAGATCGACCAGGGCGTCGCCGAGTTCGTTCAAGAGCAACGTCTTCCCATTCTGATTGAACGTCTCAAGCCGCGCGGGGTGGTAGAGGATCAACGTCTCCACCGTCGTATCGGTGACCGGCGGTGTGACCGCGATAGCGACCGTTCCCGTCGGCGGATACAACGGCTCGACCGGCGGCGTCACCTGGACGGTCAGCGTGTACGGCTGGACAATGCTTTGCCGTTCGGACGCCGCCACGGCAATGTAGTAAGGGCCGTACAACTCGAAAGTTTCATATACAATTAACTCGGTGGTGGTGAACGGCTGCACCGACATCCCCGCCAGCGTGCCGATGCGGCCCAGTTCGGCGATGTTGCCAAGTGTCCCGATCCGGCCCAACGTGCCGATCCGGCCCAACGTGCCGATGCGGCCCAACGTGCCGATGCGGCCCAGATCGAGCAGTTCACCGATGTTCGCCAGTTGGCCGAGTGTCCCGATCCGCCCCAGCGTGCCGATGCGGCCCAACGTGCCGATCCGCCCCAGGGTGCCGATGCGCCCGAGATCGCGCAATTGCCCGGTCTCTTCGTCCACTTCCGGCGCGAACAGATACAGGTCGAAGTCCTCTTGCAAGTTGCTGAGGGTGATGGTGATAAAGGAATCCGGCTGCGGGACCTCGAAGCGATACCAGTCGGTGTCGTCGACGCTGACCAGCACACTGGTCAGCACCGTGTTGTTGCTGATCGGCTGCGCGCTTTCGCGGGTGGCGTTGCTGATGGTGACAGGCGTGCTTGCTTCGAAGCTGCCCCCGGCATTGAAAGCCGTCACCGTGGCCGCATAGAAACCAGAGTTGGCGTAGGTGTGACTGACGTGCGCGCCGCTATCACCTTCCCCGTCGCCAAAGTCCCATTGGTAGAGAACGTTCGTGCCCGCCGTGACGCTCGCCGTGAAGAACGTCGTCTTCCCCAAAGGCGTGGGGCTGCTGTTGAGCACCTGCAAGCCCGTAATGGGCGCGCCGCCCACGCTGACAACCACCTCGTCGGGTGCGGAGGTCAACCCAAGCGTATTGGTCACGACGAGGCTGAAGACCAGCAGACCCGGTTCAGACGGTGCGACGAACGTGGTGCGCGACAGCGTCGCGTTGAACGTCACCGGCGTTCCAGAGATCTGCGCCCACCCGTAAGTCAGTGGCGTGAGGCTGCCAGGGTCGTAGCTGGCGCTGCCGTCGAGGGTAACGCGGGCGCCGACGGCAACGGCTTGATCCAACCCGGCGTCCGCAACCGGAGGCGGGCCGGCAAAGTCTTGCAGCTCATACGCGCCGATGTCACAGCGCCCGCTCGACGCATCCGGGCGCGGCTGCCCACGCTGATCAACGCGCGGCGCGCCTTCGCACGTTCCGGCATCGAGCGCCGGGCTGTCGGGCATCAATGCGTGCGTCAAGGTGTCGCCGCCGTTGTCTTGCAGTGGGCCTAGACGGGGATCAAGACCGGGTTTGTCCCCGATCTGCGACAGCCCGCACGTGGCGTCGCTGCTCAGGTTGTATCCCAAAGAAACCAGGGCGTTATTACAATTACCGCCGATGTTGTCGGCAATGATGACGTTGCGGACGGTAAACCGGTTGCTATCATAAATCCCACCTGCCGTACTCGCCTGATTGTGAGCTAATGTCACGTTGGTCGCCGTAATTGCGCCGCTGTTGTAGATGCCGCCGCCCTCGGAAGCCATGTTGCTGCTGAAAGTCACGTTCACCAGTTCCAACGCGCCAGCGCCGTTGTTGTAGACGCCGCCGCCGCCGTAAAGCGCGGCGTTTTCGTGCAGCACCGCCTGGGACAGACTGGCCCGTCCCAAATTCACGTACAGGCCGCCGCCATACGTGCTGGTGTTGGCCCAGAACGATCCGCCGGTCTGGGTAAACACGCTGTAGCTGCTGGCGAGGAACACCCCCCCGCCCATAGGCGCCGTATTGCGCGCGACCTCCCCGCCGGTCATCTCGCCGGACGCCCAGTTGAGATACACCCCGCCGCCGCGAGTGAGCGCGCGGTTATCGTACACGGTCCCGCCGTACTGACTCCAGAAAGCCGTGCTCAGATCGACGTACACACCGCCGCCCCGATCGGCTGTGTTGCTGACGATACCGCCGGCGCGCAGCACAACGCTGCCGAACGCATCGTAGACGCCGCCGCCGTACTGCGCCGCCGTATTGCGCCAGACCTGCCCGCCGGCAATTTCGACCGATCCATCGGATACGTAAACGCCGCCGCCATGCTGTGTAGCGCTGTTGTCCCGGATCTCGCCCCTACGATGCAACAGTGCGCCTAGCCTAATATGGACGCCGCCGCCATTATAGGCCACATTCTCGACGATACTGCCGCCATCCACCGTCGCCTGTCCATCATAGACGTGCAGTCCGCCGCCATAGGTGCTGGTGTTGCTGTAAACCATGCCGCCGTTCAGCCAGACAGACCCGCCCTGCTGATAAATGCCGCCGCCGAATCGATCCACCCTCAGCGTGCGATTATGTGCGATGAGACTGGAAGCGCCCTGCGTGAAAACGCCGCTGGGACTGAGAAGATAGACGCCGCCCCCGTCGATGGTCGCTGTGTTGTGAACCAGTTCCGCTATCCCAGACAACACAGCTTTTCCGTAGTCCACGTAGAGGCCGCCGCCGTAGTTCGCGTGGTTGTGCGCGATTTGCCCGCTATCGATGAGGGCGTAGCCGCCCTCGGCGTGGATGCCGCCGCCGTTGTCGGACGCGGAGTTGAAGGCAACTTCACTGAGACCGGTCTGCGTGAACACGCCCGCTATGCCCACGTAGACGCCGCCGCCGTGGGTCGCGGTATTGCTGAGGATACGCCCGCCATTCAATATTGCGTTGCCGGTGACGAAAAGTCCACCGCCGTTGGTCTCCGTCTTATTCTCGCGGATCTCGCCGCCGTTCGCATATACATACCCATGCTCTGCATAGATGCCGCCGCCGGCTTCACTGGCCGTGTTGCTGTAAATCAGACTTTCGCGGCCCAGGTAGAGTTCGCCATCGAGGAGGTACACGCCGCCGCCCCGATTGGCCTGGTTGTGGCTGATGGTCACACTGTCCACAGCCGCCGGGACAGACTGACCTCCAAGATAGAGGCCGCCGCCCTGATTGGCCTGGTTGTAGCTGATGGTCGTATCGCCCACAATCGACAGGGTACGCTGGTCGTTAAGATAAAGGCCGCCGCCTCGAGCAGCGGTATTGCCGCCGATGACGGTGTCGGAAAGGATCAAAGAGCTGCTGCCAACGTTGAAAATGCCGCCGCCATCGGCAACCGCGGTGTTAGTGGAGATCAGGGTGCTCTCCACAGACACAGTACCGGTGACAACCGCTATCCCGCCGCCGCTCAGCGTTTCGGCGCGATTCTCGAACACTGCGCTATCGTCCATTGTGAGCATACCGCCGGTCACGTGGATACCGCCGCCGTTGATATTCGTAGCCCGATTATGATGAAAGTCGGTGCGGAGCGCCGTGACGTCAGCGCCCGCGCTCACCAGCATCCCGCCGCCGTTCGACGCAGCCGTATTGCTGTATACCTCACTGTCGCGCAACAGCGCCTGTCCCTGCACGTACAGGCCGCCGCCATCGCCGGTCACCTGATTGTCGCGGACATGCACGTTGATCAACTCGAGAACCGCATAGGGGTGGGTTCGCAGGCCGCCGCCGGTGTCCACGTTAGCGCCTCCCATCACTGTAGCGCCGGAAATCACGAGGCGGCCGAACACTTCAAACACGCGATCCTCACCATTGTCGATCTCGATAAAGGTGAATTCCGGCCCCGCGCCGAGAATCGTGAGGTCGTCATACACATCGAGATCGCCAGTCCGCGAGTCATTTTCGCCCGCGCCGCGGATGGTTAGCTGATAGGCGCCCTCTGTCAACTCGATCGTATCCGCCCCATTCCCCGCCGGACACGCATCGACCGGACGGTCTTCGTTGGCAGCGATGACGGCCTCGCGCAGCGTGCAGTTGTTATTGACGGTATTGTCATCCGTAAACATTGTGACGATGATGCTCACCTGGCGCTCGTGCGCGCCGATGTCGGGCGCAGCGCCGCGCAAACGCGGCAAACCGTCGAAGTCGGTCGCTATGCCGGTGTCCACCCCCCCGTCAATCGCCTCAGACCCGGCGCGCAGATGATAATCGTCGAACGCCGGATCCATAAACTCCGCCGGGCCAGAGAAGCTGTGCCCGCCCGCATGGATCGTTCCGGTGAGGTTTGGCCCACCGTCATACAGGTTGTAGTTTTCGTAGACCTCCGCACCTTGCAAAGCCTCAATGTCGGTGACGTGGTTTGCAAAAATCGTATTGGTGATGTAGACCGTCCCGGTGGGGACGTAAAGGGCCGAGTGGGTAGTCAAGTGGGGACCGGCAATCGTCAGGTGGATGAGGTCGGCGCGGCTGGCGGGGTTCTGACCATGCAGGTAGAGCGCCGAACCGTCGTTGTCGGCATCGTTGCGGCTGAAGATGTTGTTGACAAAACGGCTGGCATAACCGTTGCCCGCAAGGCAAACACCGCCGCCGTCGCTGACGGCTGTGTTAGCGATGAAAGCCGTATCGCTGATGACGACCGATTGAAGCGCATATACCCCGCCGCCGCAACTGTCGGCCTGGTTTCCTGAAAAGGTTACCCGATCAAGAACGGCGGGGCCGGAGAGATACGCCCCGCCGCCATTGCCGGATTCTCCGGTAACGTTGTCGTAGAACCCCACATTCGTCAGCGTCACCGCGCCCGTCGATTGCAATCCGCCGCCGTCGCCGCTACCCGGCGCGCCATTGCGCAGTTCCAGATTTTCCAGGGTGACCTCTGCCCCCTGGATACGGACGACGCGTCCCAAATTAAGCGCGTTGAAAATGGTGGGGGTCAACGTGGGCGCGTCCCAATTGATGGGAGCGTAGCCGCCGCGCAACGTCAACGGCTTGGTAATGTAGGCTGTCTGAGTGTCGCCAGAATTATCGCTGACCCCTTCGCAGACGCCGGCCAGTTTGATCAGGTCGCCGGGCAACGCCGCGTCGATCGCGAGCTGCACGGCTTGCGCATCTAAACTGCTGAACGTGTGGTCGGGCGCGCTGGAAAGTTGGGCGAAGCAACGCGGCGGTTCGTTCACCCAGATACTCGAAGGCGTGTAATAGTTGGCGAAAACGATGTCGAGAGCGCCATCGTTGTTCAGATCGCCGAGCGCTGCGCCGTAGCTATAGGCGACGCCGAGCGTCTGCGGCGTCGCCGTGAAATTGCCCGCGCCATCGTTAAGATAGACCTCATTCCCGGGGATGTTGGTGTTGGCTACAACTGCGTCGAGATCGCCATCGCCATCCACATCGCCGAGCGCGACGGCATAGCTGTCGGCAGCGCTGCTCAGGCTTTGGCCGCTGTCGCTGAACCAGCCCGGTGTACCCGGTTGCGCGCCGCCCTGGTTGATCCACACCGTATTGCCGCTAAACGCATTAGCGACAAAGACATCCAGGTCGCCATCGCCGTCCAGGTCGCCGAGCGCCACATCCTCGCTGTCCCCCTCACCCAAAGTTTGCACGGTCCGGCTGAAATGGCCCGCGCCGTCGTTGAGCCAGACCTCGTCGCCAAAACCGCTCCGCAGCGCCAAAAACACATCGAGGCTGCCGTCGTTGTTCATATCACCCAGGGCGAGGGCTTTTACCGACCCCTCGCTGACGAGCGACGACAGCGTGTCGCTGAAAACACCCGCTACACCGCCCTGTACACCCCCCTGATTGACCCAGACTTGCGTTTGCGCGCCGGCGATAACCAGCACATCCAGGTCGCCGTCAGCGTCCACATCGCCGAGGGCCAGGTCGTCGTAACTGAATGTGTCCCCCAGCGTAGCCAGATGCGCCATTGCGCCGCCGCCGGTGTTCCGCCAGACCTCGAAGCCATATCCCGCAGCGATCAACGCGTCCAGGTGGCCGTCGCCGTCCACATCACCTAGCGCCACAGCCCTGTTTCCCCCGGCGGTGGGGGAAATCACTTGATGGAGCACAAAGCCCTCGCCGGCCATATTCAGAAACACGTGGCCGCCCTCGGAAAAGGTGAGTAGGAAAATGTCCAGATAACCGTCATTGTCAAAATCGCCCAGGGCCACGTCGTAGCCTTTAGTCACCGGCCACGTCGCTTTTTGGAACATCCCATAACCGCCGCCGACCCCTGCGCGGAATTGCCACACGGCAGCCGAGAGCGCCTGCTCGCCCGTGATATTCTGCGTGCCCGTGGTGACGGCGGCGTGGATCAGCTCTCCGGGGAAGTAATTGCGGGCCGGGATCAGGGTGACGGTACGCAAAAGATCGCTGAGGCTATAGACGCCGGTCACGCGCGGGCTTTGGCTGCCGAACACGGCGAACGTCTGGCTGGTCACCGTCGCTGCATCGATAGGTTCGTCGAAGATCGCAGTAACCGGGGCGTTACGCGGCGCATAATGGGAGTTCGGCTCAGGGACGAAAGTAGTCGGCGACGGCGCGAGCGGCGCGAGTGGAGTAAGCGGGGCGTCTGGGCCGAGTAGGGCCGGCAAGGCATCACCGGCCAGGGCAATTCCACCGGGAACGTGACGCAGTCCCCATAGCAAGAGCAAGAACAATCCTGTGCTTAGAACCACGCTGGCGCCCAGACGTCGATAAGTACACGTCCTGCGAAACGGATTACGCCTCTGTCCAATCATCATTTTCCTCCTTTCGCTGATCGCGCAATGGATACATTTGTTAGATTCAACGTATCTGCCGGCGCAACGCGCGTGCGTCGGCCAGGTCCAGGGTTGCCCCCAGTTGCTCGAACACAGGGGTACAATGTTCCAAAAAAGTGCGCGCTTGCTCGTCATCTTGCTGCGCGTGATAAAGATGTGCGAGAGCCAGTTGTGTGCGCGCGCTTTCGTAGACGTCGCCGGTTTCTATGCGGATGGCGAGGCTTTGCTGCAAATGCATGGCGGCCAATGCATAGTCGCCTTGCGCGGTGCTAATTTGGCCGAGCACACACAGCGCGTAGCCTTCCTCACCGCGCATCTCCAACTCCTGAGCCAGGGTCAAGGCCTGCTGCGCGTCGGATTCGGCAGCGAGCGTGTCGTTTGCCTGTAGGGCAGCTTCGGCCAGATGGCGATGCAGTTCAGGCAAAAAATCACGCACCTGCGCCTGGTCGAAGTAAGTTCGCCCACGCTGTAGCTCCGCAATAGCTGGCGCGATCTCCCCACGCCGGATGAAAGCATGGCCGAGGTTCATGTGCAGGACGCCCAAGATGTAAGCCGAACCGCCGATCTGGTGCATCGCATCCACCGCCCGCTGGTAGTAATTGCGCGCCTCATCCAGCCGTCCCTGGTAGAGCGCGATCTCGCCCAGATTGTTATCGGCCACGGCGCATAGATAGATGTCGCCGATACGCTCGAAGATGGTACGGGCTTCGCGGTAGCGCGCATCGGCCTCACGCCACTGGCTGAGATCGAAATAGGCATTGGCAATCTGATTGTGCATCGTCGCCTGACCGTGCAGGTTGGCCGTCTGTTCGTGCAATTCATAGGCGCGTTGGAAATGCTCGATGGCGGTCGAGGTCTGCCCGCGCAGCCGGGCGATATGACCCAGCAAGTTGTAGGCGCGCGCCAACGTCGCCAGTTCGTTGCGTTGACGCGCACTATCCAACGCGATCTCACACTGAGACAAGGCTTCCTCATATTCGCCTTGCCGGGTGTAGATCATGCCGGCAACCAGCGCCAGTTCAGCGGCAATAATGGTATCACGCCTGCTCAGAACGGCGGTGCCGCGCTGCACCCAGTCTAACGCCAGTTGATAATCCCCACGCAATTCGAACAGATGCGCCAACCAGCGATAGACGCGCGCCTGCCCTTCCCGATCGTTACTTTCTTGCGCCAACGCCAGCGAATAGGTAAGGTGTTCCTGAGCCGCCTCGTACTGTCCCGTCGTCACCATTAACTCGCCTAAGGAAGCATAGATTGACTGGCGTTCGGCGTGCGTTTGCCCGAGCGGCAGATAGAGCGCGTGTTGCAGGGCCTGGAGGAAGTGCTGAATAGCTTCCTGATTGGCAAAACGCGCCGCCGCCTCTTCGCCGGCTAAACGGGCATAGCGGAACGCCTGCGCACGCTTGTCCGCTTTGCCGTAGTGGTAGGCCAGGTCGGCATAGTGCGAAGCCAATTCTCCGGCGTAGATCTGTTCCATCACCTCAGCCGCAAGTGCATGCAGGCTTTGCAAGCGCGCCTGAAGTTGCATATCATAAGCGGCGTCGCGCATCATCGTGTGGCGAAAAATGTAGTGCATCTGGTTCAGCGCCGACCAGATCATCTCTCCCTCGGCGCGCTGCACCTTGCGCGTCAGGTTTGCATCGTCACGCAACATGCGCGAGAGGATAAGAATTTCGAACTCGCGCCCCAGCACGGCGGCGGTCTGCACGACGGCCTTCACCTGTGCGGCCAGCCGGTCGAGGCGCGCAATAAGCACCGCGTTGATCGTCGCCGGAACGGCCTCCACGTCCTGGCTGACGATGTCCCACGCGTGATTGGCGCGGCGCACCAGCGCGCGCTCGCGCAAGTCCAGGGTCAGTTGTTCGACGAAAAGCGGGTTGCCTTCGGCTTTCAGGCTGAGGAAGTTTGCCAGCGCGTCGGAAATCGGCCCCGCCAACACCTGCTCCGCCAGCGCGCGCGTCCCTTCGCGCGACAACGTGTTCAAGTCCAATGTAGCGCATGGCAAGTCCGCGTCCAATTCCAACGTGAACGGGCTGCCATCGTCGCGGTAGCGCCCGCTGAGAATCACGGCGAACGGCGCGTCGCGGACATTGCGCGTCAGCGTGACCAGCAACTCCTGAGAATCGGGGTCCAACCAATGAACGTCCTCGACGTGCAGGATCACCGGCTGCAACTGGCTTTCAGCCAGCACGAGCGTCCTAAAAGCCAGCAGCGTGTTGCGGAACCGCAATTCCGGCTCCAACTGCTCGTACAGCGATCCCTCCCAGTGCAAATCCACCAGCGCGCCCAGCATCGAGCGGGTGCGTTCCAGTTCAGCGATCACGTCCTGGAAACCAGAAGCGTCCGTCTCCATACGCAGCCTTTCGATGAGGGCGTTCAAGGCTGTGTTGAAATTGATTTTGTTGACTTCTTCCGTATTGTCGGAATTTTGCCGGAAGTACTGGCGCAGGAAATAGCGGAATGGATTGAGCGACTGGCGTAAAATGGGTTCCGCCGGGCAGGTAAACCAGGCCAGAGGAGATTGCGCCTGCGCCTGTTGCTGCAATTCGTAGATCAGGCGCGTTTTGCCAACGCCGGGTTCGCCGTGGACGTAGACCACACCGGCAAAACGTCGCATAAAAACAGGTTGAATCGCCTGGATCAGCCGGCGCAGTTCGACCTCGCGTCCCACCAGTTGGCCGCTGTAGAGCACGGCGCGGCCTGGCGCCTGCTTCTTGCGTCGCGGGCGCGCCACCGGGACCGGTTCATCCTTGCCCTTCACGTAAATATCCGGCAGGGATTCCCACTCGAAGGTTTGCCGAAGCGCCTCTTGCAAAGCCTGCGCAACCAGGACTGTGCCAGGATCAGCGTTCTGCATCAGGCGCGCCGACAGGTTGACCGCGTCGCCAATCACACCATACGTGCGCCGGGTCACACTGCCATACGCCCCGGTACGCATCGTCCCCTGCCCCACGCCGATTTGCAACGGCCCGGCGAAATCCAATTCCGGTGGAAGCGCGAGCAGGTCGAGCGCGGCGCTGACCGCGCGCTGCGGATCGTTCTCGTGGGCTGTAGGCGCGCCGAAGGCAGCATACAGATAGCTGCCCTTATCGCCGATAATCAGTTGCAGCAGCGCACCATCGTAACGGCGAATGACCTCCTGCACCCAGCGGATGTAGCAATCGAGTTTTTCCCCGGCCTGCTCGTCGTGATCGTAATCGATGCCCTGAAAGCGCAGAAAAAGCGAGACGACGCCGCGCCGCAGTTCCAACGATTCGCCCACACCGGCGGTGAACCCTTCGTAAACTTCCGGCAGCAGCCAGGGGCGCAAAAGCGACGGCTCCACAATCAGCGGCGCGGGCGCGGGTGGAATTTGACATTGCTCTAGCGCGCGGTACAAACGCTCCACCACGGCAAAGGCAGCGTCATCGCCTTCGGCTTTGCGCCATTCACCCACCTGGACAACATCCCCAAGCGCCGTGACGGTTTGCTGGTCGACCAACACCTCGCCGCGGTTCGCCAGATGCTCAGCGGCGGCCATACGCTCAAGCGTTTCTCCGGCCAGTGCATCGATGTACTGGATGTCGGGATTTCCCACGAGGAAACGGCGCGCCGGCCCGCTAGCAATCGACGCCTTCATCGCCAGCGCGACCGTCTCGCCACCCGGCAGGCTGACCAATTTGAACTGCTGCATCGCTTGCTGCATCGCCAACGCACACGCCGTCGCCCGTAGTGAGGCAACAGCAGCGTCGCCGGTAAACCAACAGGTGATCGCGTCCCCGGCAAAGCCGATCACGCTGCCGCCATAACACTCGACTTCGGCAATCAGGGCGTCGTACACCTGGTTAAGCTGGTGGGTCAGCTCTTCGGCGCCCAGGCGCGGCCCTAGCGCGCGGGTCAATGCTGCCGTCAACAGCGTGAAGCCCGAAATATCGGCAAACAGGGCTGCGCCGTGCGTGCGATCCGGCAACGGCTCACCGCGCAGCAGCGCCTGCCGCCGGTCCCGCGGAATATAGACGTTGAAGGTGTAGGCGAGGGTGTGATATTCTGTCATCCATTACCTCCACGGAGGATTACCACGTGTATCACGCGCATACTTTCTGTCCTTATTATAGGGCAATATGCACGATTAGGCTATTCGTGGCAGGAGAGAAACAGAAAATACAGCCGTTCACGCTTTCGCCGGATCACAATCCGGCGTCTCCGACGGCGTTTGATCACGGAGAGTGCTGGATTATGATCCAGCACAAGCGCTAAAAGAAGTACACGTACACCCCGGCCTCAGCCGGAATTCCAGGCGTCGTCCAAAAACCGCTGGATTTCGATCACGTAGCCGTTTGGATCGCGGGCGAAGCAATGATAAATGCCGTACGTCTCGTTGATGGCGGGCGGCTTGTCGAAGGGCACGCCGCGCGTGTGGAGATAAGCGTACCACGCATCCACCTCCTGCGTGACCAACGTGAAGAGCACGCCCTGGGGCTTTTCCGGCGCGGTTTCCCGTTCGCAGAAACCCAGGTACGCATCCCCGTTGATCCGGTAGATGCGGCACCCGCCCTGGTCCAGCGTCAGCGGCAGTTCGAGCAACTCCTCGTAGAACTGTGCCGTTCGCGCAAGGTCGCGCGTGTATAGGAACGTGATTTGTTGGTTAATACCAGGTCGTGACATAGGATGTATCCTTTCGTTGAATCGCAAAGCGAATATCAATCCAGTTGACAGGTTCGTGTGAACCCTTATCATAAAGGTATCGATAATTTACAGCCTTTTCTGATATTTGCTAGATCGGTTTATGATCAAAGAAATACAGGTACAAGTCTTACTGGCACACAGCAAACAGCCGGATACATTATTTGGCCTCAAGTACAACATGAATCTGTACAGAGGGTGCTGTCACAGGTGCGTGTACTGCGACAGTAGAAGTGAGTGTTACCAGATCGAGAATTTCGACCGGGATGTGCTGGTCAAGGTCAACGCCATCGAATTGCTGCGCAAGGAATTGGCCAGCAAGCGGGTCAAAGGCCCTATTGGTCTGGGTTCGATGAATGATCCCTTTATGCCTTTACCTCCCGGTGTTAGCCTGACCGGACAGGCATTGGCAGTCATCGCCGAGTTTGGCTTTCCGGTACACATCATCACTAAAAGCGCCCTGGTCTTGCAGGAATTGGAGACTTTGCGGCGCATCAGCCAGGTCTACGCCAGCATCAGTTTTACCGTTACAACCGCTGACGATGCTCTGGCAGCAAAAGTCGAACCGGGTTCATCACGACCCTCGGCGCGCTTTGCTGCGATGAAAACGCTGGCGGCGCACGGCATCCAGACCGGGGTCACCATGATGCCAATCTTGCCTTTTATCGAAGATAACGAGGAGAATATTACGGCTATTGTGGAACAAGCCGCAGAGAACGGCGCGTCGTACATTATCCCGTGGATGGGAATGACCATGCGTGACCGTCAGCGCGCTTATTATTACCGCCAGTTGGATGTGCTTTTCCCTGGCATTCGCGAAAAATACGAGCGCACCTATGGCGACCGTTATTCATGTGATACGCCGAACGCGCCCCAGCTCTACCGGCTGTTCAATGCGTTGTGTAAGAAGCATCACATTGCGACCCAATTACCGCTTTATGAGCCGCTCGCATCACAACAACTGAATCTTTGGGGGTGAGTAGTAGGACAATTTGACTGGTTGGCCTGCGATGACTTGTATGGTCGGGCTAACTGGTTTCGCGCTAAGTTGGCCGCGGCGCAGATTGTGTATGTGGCGGATGTGCCAGGCACGATGCGCGTGTACGTGCAGCGCCCGACGATGCGCCCGCTGACACTTCCCTGTTGCGGTTGGCGCAGATAGAAGCGGCGCGCGCTTTTGTGGAG
>JAKJAB010000069.1:13319-13673 GCA_022707725.1 Chloroflexota bacterium
TTGGGGGCTGGGGTGAATTTCAGGCGCTCAAGGGCTGCGCCTGGGAACGTCGATATTGCCCTACTATCCACCCCTGCTTTACAGGATAACTGTAACGCATCCCGGCATACATAGAAATAAGGGGAGAGGAATGTTCCCCTCCCCCAAAACCGTACTACAGCCTAAGTGGCACCTTGTTTTGGCGAAAAGTCAACCGGTATGAGAGGTCTGTTTTCAGACGGCTGCGCTATCGAGTGCGTAGCACGAAAGGCAGATAGATCGCGTAAGGTTCCACGGTGATGACGACGGTGTCCGGCGTGGAACCAGCCAACCCCAGACTGTCCGTGACAGTGAGCGTGAACGTCAACACGGTAG
>JAKJAB010000006.1:0-25351 GCA_022707725.1 Chloroflexota bacterium
TAGGTCATCGTTTTGCCATACGGGATTGTCAGCAGTTCTTCCCACACCACTCGCTGGAAGTCCGTACCGCGCAGGTCAAGAGGGACGTCGAAGACTTTCAGGCTCCGGTCGAAGTAGTCGGCCAGTTGCGCAACAACAGCTTCGAGCGCAGGACTGCTTCCCGTCTCCGGTGAAGCGATGCCATAGCGCGCCATACGGCGGATTTCTGCATCAGCCGGCTGGTCGCCAAAGCCCAGGCCACAAATGCCCGCGGCAGTCGCACAGACCCACACCGGTCCCAGTAACGTCGACGTCGCCGTATACACACAATGCTCCATCCCGCACCTCGCTCATAGGTGTAGCGTGAGTTGGCAACTCGCGCTACGTGATCTGGATCAATCGCTCAACGGCACTGGCATCACCGACCATGCAGCGCCCATCTGAACCGCTGTCAAAACCCGCTGCGCCGGCCACGCAGCCATCACCAACGCGTGGACCTCGTAGCTGCCGTCGAAGTAAGGGACCAGGCGGTAAGGTTCGTAGCCCTGCAATAATGCCGTCGAGACGATCGCGCGTGCGTCGGCAGCCAATCCCGTCT
Organism: Chloroflexota bacterium; assembly: GCA_022707725.1. Lineage (GTDB taxonomy): Bacteria > Chloroflexota > Anaerolineae > B4-G1 > SLSP01 > DSWT01. Next base: position 578 of record JAKJAB010000006.1, read on the forward strand.
GCGGAAAGCCATTCGCCATCACGTCTTCCACAGCCGCCAGCGGCCTTTCCGCCGCTTCGACAATACCGGCGTCTATCGCTTCCTGCGCCATCCCCAGCAACAATTCCAACGCCACCGGCTCGATTTCGCGCGGGCGCCGCACAAAATCCGCTATGATGTTCCAGTGCTCGCCATCCTGTGGGCTGAATAAAATCCCCTCCAGAAAATGCGCGCTGGGATCGTAAACCAGCTGATAAGCGCGTAATGCCTCCATCAAGCGCAGTTCTACCTCCAAAAGTTCCTGGGTTTCGGGCAACACCGGCTGCGCATCCAACCAGGCCTCCCACGTCTGCTCGAACGTCAGCCAGTCCGCCTCCCCCAGCGCGAGCAGTCCGGCGCTGAGCTGCGCTGTAGCATTCTCCCACGTCCCTTCCAGGGTCGCGCGGCAGAACGTCTCCAGACCTTCCCAACCGAAATGGTCGACGATATAGCTGATGAAAGCGCCGGCCTCCTGATAACTGACCTCGTGTTGGTGTGTGTAAAAATCGTCGGCCAGTTGCGAAAGTGGAATATAGTGTGTGGAGACCCGTAAAGCCGCCGCATCCTCGGCCAACGATCCCGGCCAGTAATGCCCGCCGGACACGTAGACCGCCAATCCCTCGCGCACCACGGGAGGCGCGACATGGCATCCCAACGCCGCATCCAACCGGTGCGTCAACTCATGACGCAACACCATACCCAGGTTTACCGGCGAGTATTGCCGGTCGGTGTATGTGATGGCAACCCAATCCCACGACGCATAACCACCCTGCCCAATGACTCGATCCAGCAGATAGATGTCCAGGAGATCGCCTTCTGCGCCAAAACCAAAGCGCGCACTCACATCCGCATAAGCAGTGGTAACCTCAGCGGTAATCGCCTCCAGATCGCGCTCGGCGGCCGTCCCGGTGAGATAGTGCAGGCGCACGCCGGACTGCTCCACAAACGTCCACCTGGCTCCCGGCTCCGGCTCGCGAAAGGCTTCTGTGAAACGCGGCTCGACAGATACGACCAGCGTGTTATCTGCCAGATCAAGGTCGAACGTATCCGGCGGTAGGACCAGGGTAAACGTCAGCGGAATGGCGGACGTCGTCTCAGGAACCTGCCACGCCCAGTAGAACCGCGCCTGCAAGCGCGCATCCAACCCATCAGGCCCGACCGGCGCTGTTAAAATCTCGTCGTCCAATGTCCAGGTGAGCGTCATTGGCCCAGTGACCTCAAACGGCACCCGTGGATCGACGGTCACGCTCGCCCAATCTCCAGGGTAGAGTGGCCAGGGGAAGAATCGCACGCCGTCAGGTTCCAGACCCGGTCCAACGGGCAGTGGCATAGGGACAGGGGATGGTGTGGGGAGTGGTGTGGATGTCGGAACTGGCATTGGCGTGGAGGACGGCATAGGAGAGGGGGTCGCCGTGGACGGCGTCGCCGTGGACGGCATCGCCGCGGACGGCGAGGCCGCAGACAGCGTCGTTGCGGATGGCGTGACGGTCTCAGCAGCCAGAGACGGCGGCAGCGCGGGCACAAACAGACGACACGCCAGACCGGTCAGCACCAACACAATCCACAGGATACGCTTCATATTTCCGACACCTCACCCGCATTGTAACAGGATTAGCGAATGAGGCAATCGCCGCTATTCCATAGCGCCCCTTCCTACGCCGCGCTGACGGGCGGCCTCGAAGAGCACGATCACCGCAGCCATGGCCGCATTGAGCGAATCCACGCCGCGCGCCATGGGAATCGTGACGTGTCGACCGGCGGCCAGCGCCCGGCCTTCAGGACTCGCCCCCTCAGCCTCCCCACCCACAACGAGCGCCACACGCCCACGCCAATCCACCGCGTCGTAGGGTGTTCCCGACCCGGCCTCGGCCAACCATACCGCGGTTTCCTCCAGGTCGACATAGATATCGTCCCACGCTGCCCGACGAATCGGCAAATGAAAGTGCGCGCCCATAGCGGCGCGTACCACTTTCGGGTTTGTGTAGTCCACCGTCCCCGGCGGGAGCAATACCTGCGAAACCCCCGCCGCCCAGGCCGTGCGCAGCATCGTTCCCAGATTGCCGGGATCGCGGATGGCATCGGGAATCAACGTGAGCGGGGCAGCAATTTCACACTGAAAAGCGGGGATCGACAATACAATGAGGATGCCCTGGGGCGTTTCGGTGTCGGCCAGCGCCTGCATCACTTCCGCGGACACTTCCCAACACGAACTCGCGCGTTCGATACATACAGTGACGAGGGCGCTGCCGGGGGTGCTTTCGGCAAATGCGGCAGTGTGAAATACTTCGTGGATGGGCACATTCGCGGCGAAGGCCTCTTGAACCAGACGCGCCCCCTCGGCGATGAACAGCCCCTCTTGATAACGGCGGCGAGTGCCGCGCTGAAGCGCCTGCACTCGCCGCACACGTTCATTGCTCAAACTGACGATCTTGCCCATCGCTAAAGACTCAATGGATCACAAAATGCTCCAGGGGATCGCCAGATCCCCGTTCCGGTCTGGATCTAGCGATCCGACCAAGCAAAATTAGATCTACTGAGTCTGCCGGTCAGACTTTATGGAATGCGAATTACCTGCCCGACGTAGATGAGAGCTGGATTGGAAATCCCGTTGTACTTGGCGAGATAATACTGGCTGTAGTTGTATTTCAGCGCGATGCGGAACAGGTTCTCCCCCGCCTGCACCACGTGTTTTCCGGGCGTGGTGGTCGTTTCGGGCGTCGCGGCAACTTGCGGTGTGGCTGCGGCGTCGGTCCCAGTGACCACCACCGGCAGTACCACCTCGACGGTCTGCGTCGGCGTCTCGGTGACCTCGGTAACCGCAGGGGTAGGCGCAGTGGTTGCCTCTTCCACAGGTTGAACGACAGGGATCTCCTCAGTCGCCGGCTGTACCACGACCGGGGTGGGATTCGATCCAGCTTCCTCCACCATCTTCGCCGATTCATCCTCAGATTGAATATCTGGCAACGGAGGCGTGGCGGATTTCTTGCATCCTCCCAAGACGAGAGAAAACGCCACAAGAACGGCCAACATCACAAAAATGGACTTGCGGGTCATAGGAAATCTCCTTTCTGTTAAATTCACAGATATTATACACGTTAATCTGTTTTGCAACAAGGTTTTGCGGACCTTTATCAGAATTATACTATAAAAATCACAAAAAGTAAAAAGAAGCTTGACGATAATCACACCCAAGCTATAATGTCAGGTTAGTACAGTGCAGAAATTAAGCACTGAATGCAGGCGAGTGATTGAGGAAAGAATATGATTGATGCAAATGAGCTTCGCAAAGGAACGACGTTTATTCTGGACGGGGAACTGTACCAGGTTCTGGAGTATCAACACTACAAACCGGGGCGGGGAAACGCCATTATCCGCACCAAACTTCGTAACTTGCGCACAGGGTCCACAGTGCCACGCAACTTCCTTTCGGGAGAACGTTTCGAGGAAGCGCCCGTGGAACGCCGCAGCGTGCAATATCTCTACGAAGACGGTGAAGCCTTCTACTTTATGGACACCCAAACCTACGATCAGGTTCACATGAGCGCCGATATGGTTGGCGACCGGGCCGGATTCTTCAAGGAGGGTATGGAGGTCGCGCTTACCATTCTGGAGAGTGAAGTGCTCGACGTTGATTTGCCCGCGTCCATCGAACTGGAAGTTGTCGAATCGGAAATGGCCGTCGCCGGGGATACGGCCACGGGTGTGAGCAAGTCTGTCACATGTGAAACCGGTTTAAAAGTCAACGTGCCGTTATTTATCAACGTCGGAGATGCGATCCGGGTCGATACCCGCACTGGAGCATACCTCACCCGCGTTTAGCTTTAGCCAGTGCTGTGAGTGGCTCCGATTCCCACAACAGGTTCTCGTGCGGTGCGCTCCTGAGCGTACCGCACGCTTTTTTGAACGATCAAGGAATCCCGGTGCAGGTTCGGCACTCGCAACTTTAGCCAGGGTAAAGGGCAACCATGGATTACAGTCCTTACGCAGGTCGCTGGATCGCTTTGAGCGAAACCAATACGGTGGCGAGCGTCGGCGCGACGCTCGAAGAAGCGCGCTGCGCCGCGCGCACGGCGCGTCCCAAAGAACGACTGCGCCTGGCCTGGGTTTCCAGCCATCCACCGCACATCCCCTTGCCAGAGTGGCCATTGGTCGAACTCCGTAGCCTCCTCCCGCAAGCAGGGATATGGCTGGCCGGAGGGCCTGTCCGGGACCTGCTGTTGGGCCGCGATATCCACGATTGGGATTTCGCCGTCGCCGAGCAGGGATGTGCGCTGGCGCGCAAAGTCGCCAATGCACTGCGCGCCGCCTACTACCCTCTGGACGACGAGCGCGATACCGGGCGGGTCGTCGTCACCGACCCGCACACGCGCCGTCCGGTGATGCTGGATTTCGCTGTCCTGCGGGGCGTTACGCTGGAAGAAGACCTGCGGCGGCGCGATTTCACCGTCAATGCGATGGCGCTCACGCTAGAAGGCGTGCTCATCGACCCCACCGGCGGTCAGGCCGATCTTCAGGCGAAGCTGATCCGCATGACCGGTCCCAACAGTTTCACGGATGACCCGGCGCGGCTGCTTCGCGCGATCCGCCACGCCACCACACTGCATTTCCGCCTGGAGACAGGCACCGAGACAGCACTGCGGGCACAGGCAGCCTCCATCACAAGTGTCAGCGCTGAACGTGTGCGCGATGAGCTGCTGGACATGCTGCGCACGGTCCCGGCGATGCGCAGCCTGCGCGCGCTGGCCGATGTGGATCTGTTGGCCCTCGTATTGCCTGAGGTCAGCGCACTACAGGCCGTACAGCAATCCGATCCTCATCACTACGCGAATACCTTGACGCATACCCTGGCGACGATCTCTGCAGTAGAAGGTATCTTTGCGCTGCTCAAAGGCACGGCGCATCCGCCAGCTGCCGATGGCAGGGATGTCTTCGCCCTGGTTTCCACACCTGCCTGGACGTGGTCACTCCTCGCCGCAGCACTGCTGCCCTTTCAGGCGGCGTTGCTGGCGTACCTGGACGAGCCGGTCAATGCAGAGATGCCGCGCGCCGACCTGCTGAAGTGGGGGGCGTTGTTTCACGACGTCGGCAAGGCGGGAACGCGCACCATCGGAGAGGATGGCCTCACGCATTTCTATGGTCACCCAGAAGCCGGCGCGCAAGTGACCGAAACGCGGCTACAGGCACTGCGTTTTCCGGCGAAAGCCAGTGGCTTTATCAGCACATTGGTCGCCGAACACATGCGGATGGCAAACGCCACGAAAGAGGCTATCACACGGCGCACGGCCTACCGCTTCTATCGCGATATCGGCGAGGCCGGCGTGTGTGTAGTGTTGTTGGCATTGGCCGACGCGATGGCTGTCTGGGGCCACGGATTGACGCAAACCCGCTGGCGCGCTCTGTTGCGCAGCGCCAGCGTGTTGTTCAAGGCGTATTTCGAGCAGCCCGCGGAGATCGTTGCGCCGCCTGCGCTGCTCAACGGGCATGATCTCATCGCGATAGGACTGCGACCGGGGCCACAGATGGGACGCATCCTCGAAGCACTACGCGAAGCCCAAGCCGCAGGCGAGATCACAACCAGGGAAGCCGCCGAGCAATTTGTCACTACGACATGCATAGGAGCGGAACTATGAAGGGACAAGCAGTGACGCTCCGGCGCTTTGGATTGGAAACGATCATTGTTGTGCTCCTGACCCTACTGGGATGCCAGCCAGCGCCGCCTTCGACCGCACCGACAGAAGTGCCAAGGCCCGTAACCGCGGTCAAGACACGCACTCCGGTTCCCACCTGGACAGCCACCGCCACCGCGTTACCGGCGACACCGTTTCCCAAACCGGTGGCCACAGCGACGCCCCGCCCCACCGTCACGACCACGCCGATGCCGGTGTGCGCGCCAGTCTGGCAACGCCCGTTCTCCACGACTGAGCCGCAACACGATGTGATCCTTTTCACGAGCACAGCCCGCGCGCCGTTTGCGCCCAAGGAAGTACGCCAGCGCACCACCCCCACCCACCTGTGGGTCGTCGCTGCCGATGGGCGACACGGCGAACGGCTTTCGATGCGAGAAGATGCCCTCTTCATCCGTTCTGATGGTGACGCCATCAGCATCGATTTGCTGGTGACGAAAGCCTATTCGATGGAGACCGATTTGGTGCGCCAGCACGTGCTCCTGCCCGACTGTGCGGACATTGCGTGCGACGAGTATCTATTCTCCCCCACGGGGACGTGGGTGGCCTATTTCTGGGGCGAGGAAGCTTGCGGGCGCGGCATCGCGGCACTCGACCTGCACACTGACGAAACACGTATCCTCACCGCCGCGGGCGGCTACAACTTCACCTTCATCTCCGAGGAGACACTCCTGCTGGCAACCCTGATGACCAGCACCACCCACTGCGAAAGCGGCAACATCGCTATGGTCGATCTGCCCACCGGTGAACAGACCATCCTGGGCGCAGCCGGTTCTATCCACTGGAACCCGCAGCGGACCGCTTTCGCCGTCGATACCCTGCCCTACACAGAATGGGAAAGCGCCGTATGGGGCTACGACGTGGCGCAGGGATGGCCCTTCCTGCCTCCGGCGGCAGAGTCTGATACGGACGAATCCGCGACAGAAGCAATGCATCCGCTGTGGACACCCGCGGGCGATCATCTGTTATACCAACGCCGGGCAATCTCTTACACTCTACCGGCACAGGCTGAATTTTCTCTAGGCCCACAGCAAATCGTCGTCGTCGACGCCGCCACCGGCCAGCAACAGATTTTACTCAGCGCCCCGGACTACGATTACCACCTGTGTACGGCTTACGAAGTGTGCCCGTGGGAGGGCGACTTCATCGAAGTCCGGCGGATTCCCTACCGGCAGAGCGCCTTTTCCCTGAAAGCCGACACCGTTAGCGCCGCCATCAATTGCGCCCTCTATGGCTTCCGTTGCCCCGACCCAGTCGAGCGGTTCGCCCTCAACTGGCGAACGGGCGAGTTGCTGCCGTGGGACGCGCGTCCCGCCGCCGCAGCGGTCCCGACCGCCACGCCGACGCCCACACCAGCCGCCACAGCGTCACAACCCGCCGCCCCGGATCTGAACCGCCCTGCTTTCTACACGTCACCTGACGGAACCTACACCCTGCACCTGGGCCGGGACGAACAGAGCTTGTGGTGTGTTCCCGCAAGCGGCGAGCCGGTACTCTGGATCAACAACGGCGCCTATTTCACCTATGTCCCATAACGCGATTCGTAATTCGCAATTCGTAATTCGCTACTCTTTGCCGGAGAATCTTTAGTTGAAACCTTTCGCACTCGATAAAAAACTGATCTTTCTTGTTGCGGTATTGCTGTGCGGCATTGCCGTGCTGTCTGCCTGCGCAATGCCCGACACGCCGATGCCCACGCCGACGCCGACGCGCACGCCCATCCTCCCCACCCCCACGCCCACACCGACTCCCACACCGACACCCACAGCCACCCCCACCATCACCCCCAGTCCCACACCGACGCTGCCGCCGGGATTGATCATGCCGGTGCGGGCGGCCGAGCCACAGGGCTGGCCTCCACTGCCCTCCGAGTTGTACTTCCTGCGCGAAGGGCGCGTCTATGTATGGCTGGCCGAAGGCAGCGCGCTCGACGCCATTCCAGTAGCCGACGCCGCCGCCGTCCTCGCCTACCGTGTGACAGCGGACAAACGTTTTATCGTTTACGGCACCGATGCCGGAGAGCTGTACCTTTTCGACCGCGCGGCGCGAGAGCACAAATTCATCCCCACCGCCGGCCGGTTGATCGAGTCGCTGGCCGAACCGCCGGGCATGGATTTCGACGTGACGGCGGATGGGCGGTATCTGGTGTACATCGCGTGGGGTGTCCAATCCGCATTGCCGGACGCGCCGGACGCGGTCGCCACTGAGTTCCCCTATGGCACGATCTTCGCCATCGATCTCAACAATGTGCGTCAGACGCAACGCGAGCTGGGATTCTGCAACAGCAGCGCCGACGCCAAATGCGCTGGTCTCGCCCTCGCCCCCGGCGGCAGCTATGTCGTGTATGAGGACGGCGCCGGTCTGTGGCTGACGGCGCTCGACGTCCCAGACCCTCGACTGGTGCTGCCCTATACGGATGGCGCAAACTGGCGTTTTTCAAAGTGGGCGCCCAACAGTCGCTGGCTGATCCTGGAAGACCAGTCGGCGCAGGGCACGGCGCTGGCCCTGTTCGACATCGCTACAGAGCAACTACTGCCTGTCGATGTCCCCTGCGCGCAGCACTGTCGCCTGGAATTGAGCTGGGGTGAGCAGAGCATCTGGGTCTCCGCCGACACGCCAGAATATGGCTGTCTCTACGAAATCCAACCGGTTATCGGCGAACCGTTGTTGGCCATCACCCAAGAAAAATGCCTGACCGGTCCATGGGGACTGCATCCCACATCGCCGCAGGCGCTACCCGATGGCTGGGTTGCATTCGTCCACCGCGGTTGTGGAACGGGCTGCCAAGGCCCGGCGCCCGGTCTGTATTTCCTGGGACCAGAAGAGGCCACACAGCCCATTGCACTGCTGGATGAGGCGGAAGGCTCCGCGCTGTGGACGGCAGATGCCTCTGCGTTCCTCTATTTCGACCCGCAGGGCGTTCCCACCCACCTCGGGGTGACCGATGCCGCACAATTCTGGGACGTACGCCGTATCCTCGACAACGCGCACGCTTTCCAGTGGGGCATGATCGTGGATGGCAACCAGTAGACGGGGGGTAAAACGCCTGTCTACTGGCTACCGTCTACTATCTACCATTTGACGTTTCCCCGTTGCCGTTGTATAAAACACGGCATGAACTTATCAGCGTTTCTGCAATCGAAGTATAGTCGTTTATCCGGCGCAGTCGCGCTCGCGCTGCTGGCGGTGGGCGCGTTGCTCGTCGCCTGCACCGCCCCCATCCCCGTCGAGCCAAACCGTGTGACCCTGGCGGTCGATGGCGAGCAGCGGCTCATCGTCACCGAACTGGCCACTGTGCGCGATCTGCTGACCGCCGAGGGCGTCACCCTCGGCGATCTCGACCGGGTAAGCCCTCCGGAAACCGCTGCGCTACGCGACGGGATGGTCGTCACCGTAGTGCGCGTGGTCCGGGTGACCGAGACGGTATCCGAGACGCTGCCTTTTGGACGGCAAGTGCTGCGCGACGCCGCCATCCCCGAAGGCGAAACACGCCTGCTCCAATCGGGACAGACCGGCATTTTGGAACGGGCATACCGCATCGCGCTGGAAGACGGCGTCGAAGTGGAGCGCACGCTGATGCAGGAAGCGGTCACCCTGAAGCCCCAGGATGAAATCCGGCTCGTGGGGACGCGCCCCAACGTCGAGACCGTCATCATCACCGGCACGCTGGCCTACATGAACCACCAGGATGCCTGGATCGTGCGCGGGAGCAATCGCACGCGCCGTCGCCTCACCGCTTTGGGCGATCTGGACGGGCGGGTGTTCGCCCTCTCGCCGGATGCGACGAAGCTGCTGTTCACGCGCGGCGTTACCGACGCCGACCACATCAACGCGCTGTGGCTGGTTCGCATCGGCGAGGCCGATCCCGACCCCATCCCGCTCGATGTCAACGATGTGTTGTGGGCCGGGTGGCATCCCAAAGACGCGCGCATCGCCTGGACGACGGCAGAGGTCATCGAGGCTGCGCCGGGCTGGCGCGGGCAGAACGATCTCTGGACGGCGATCCTTTCCATGCAAAACGTGCTCATCTCGCGGCGGGAAGTCCTGAAGCCGGAGGCGGGCGGCGGGTACGGCTGGTGGGGCACGCGCTACGTTTGGTCACCCACGAGCGATGTGTTAGCCTATTCGCAGCCAGACACGGTGGGGGTGATCGCATTGCGGGACGCCAAACGCACGCCGTTGCTCACCTTCCCGGCCTACCGCACCTACAGCAGTTGGGCGTGGAATCCGGCGATTGCCTGGTCGCCCAACGGCAACTTCATCGCCGCCGTCATTCACGCGCCGTCGCCCAACATCGCCGACCCGGAGGAAAGCCCGGTCTTCAACGTGTGGCAGCTCGCGGCGACGGGCGCGTACAGCGCGGCGATGGCTTCCGAAGCGGGGATGTGGGCCACGCCGTCCTTCGCGCCGGACGGATCGGGCCTGCTCTTTGGGCGGGCGCTCGTTCCCTACCGCAGCGACACCAGCCCGCACAGGCTCTGCCTCATCGACCGCGACGGCTCCGACCAACGCTGTTTCGACGCGCCAGGCGAGACCGGCATCGAATTGCCCTCGTGGCGTTGGAGTCCCGACGGAGACGTGATCGCCTTCATTTTGCTGGGTGACATTTACTTGATGTCGCCAACCGATGGGAGCACGATCCCCTTGGTGGATGATGGCGGCATTACGTTGATTGATTGGCAGTAAAGATCAGCGGATCGAACGAATCGAAAAGGAACATTATGACCGCCCCCCACCCCATCCTTGACTTGATCCGGCGTTTCGACGACAATGCCGCGCAGTACCGCGGCCCCGCGTACAACGAGACCGAAGTCCGCCGCGAATTCATCGATCCCCTCTTCAAGGCGCTCGGCTGGGACGTGGACAACACGCAGGGTTACGCCGAGAAGTACAAGGAAGTCGTCCACGAAGCGCGGGTGACGGTGGGCGGGCGGGTGAAGGCTCCCGATTACGCCTTCCGCGTGGGCGGACGGCCCGTCTTCTTCGTCGAAGCCAAGCGCCCCGGCGTGACGCTCCATTCAGGCCGCGAGGCCGACGAAGCCGCGTTCCAGGTGCGCCGTTACGCCTGGTCGGCCAAACTGCCGGTGAGCGTGTTGACCAACTTCGCCGAATTCGCCCTCTACGACTGCCGCAGCAAACCGGCGCGCAGCGAGGGCGCGGGGATCGGCCGCGTGGCTTACTACACCCACACGCAGTTCCCCGACGTGTGGGACGACCTGACCGGCCTGCTCGCGCCCGAAGCCATCCGCAAGGGCGCGCTGGACCGCTTCATCGAATCCGAGAAGGCGACACGCGGCACGCAGACCGTGGACGCTGCCTTCCTCGCCGAGATCGAAGGCTGGCGCGACGCGCTGGCGCGCAACATCGCGCTGCGCAATCCCGGCCTCACCGTGCGCGCCCTCAACTTCGCCGTGCAGAAGACCATCGACCGCCTCATCTTCCTGCGCATCGCCGAGGATCGCGGCTTCGAGCCGTACCACCGCCTGGGCGACCTGGCGCAGGGCAAGGACCTCTATCGCGCGCTCGGTGAAGTCTTCCGCCAGGCCGACAATCGCTACAACGCCGGGCTGTTCTACTTCCGCCGGGAAGCCGATCGGGAGGCAGACTTCGACGACTTCACCCTCGACCTCCAGGTGGATGACAAGACGCTCAAGGACATCCTCACCCGCCTGTACTATCCCGAAAGCCCGTATGCCTTCGACGCCCTGCCCGCCGACATCCTGGGGCAGGTCTACGAGCAATTCCTCGGCAAGGTGATCCGGCTGACGGCGGGCGGGCGCGCCAAAGTCGAGGAAAAGCCGGAGGTGAAGAAGGCCGGCGGCGTCTACTACACGCCCACCTACATCGTGGATTACATCGTCGAACACACCGTCGGCGCGCTGCTGGAAGGCAAGACGTGGCGCGAGGTGCGCGGCCTCGACGCGCGCGGCGTGCAACGCTACGCTCCGCTGCGCGTCCTCGATCCCGCGTGCGGTTCCGGCACGTTCCTGCTGCAAGCCTACCAGTCTTTGCTGGACTGGTATCTGGAGCAGTTCATCGCCGAGGACGCCGCCGCCCACGCGAAGGCCGGGCGCATCGCCCGCCCGGTCTCCCCCCCTTCCGTCCCCCCCAGTGGGGGGGAAAGAGGGGGGGAATGGCGCCTCACCACCGAAGCCCGCAAAGACATCCTCCTCACGCACCTCTACGGCGTGGACATCGACCCGCAGGCGGTGGAAGTGACCAAGCTCTCGCTGCTGCTCAAGGTGCTGGAAGGCGAGGACGAGGGAACGTTGGGCCAGCAGTTGACGATGAGCCTGGGCCAGGCGGAGCGCGTGCTGCCCGACCTGGGGCAGAACATCCGCTGCGGCAACAGCCTCATCGGCAGCGACTTCTACCAGGGGCAGCAGTTGGGCCTGGGACTGCTGGACGACGAAGAACTATACCGCATCAACGCCTTCGATTGGGACAAGGGTTTCGGCAAGGCGATGGCGGCGGGCGGCTTCGACGCGGTGATCGGGAATCCGCCGTACATTCGCATCCAGGCGATGAAGGAATATGCCCCTCAGGAAGTGGAATTCTACAAAAAGCAGTACATCGCCGCCGGCAAAGGCAACTACGACATCTACGTGGTCTTTGTGGAAAAGGGACTGAGCCTGCTGCGGCCCGGCGGACGGCTGGGCTACATCCTGCCGCACAAGTTCTTCAACGCGCAGTACGGCGAACCGCTGCGCGGGTTGATCGCGCAGGGCAAGCATCTGGCGGACGTCGTCCATTTTGGCGACCAACAGGTGTTTGCGAACGCGACGACCTACACCTGCCTGCTATTCCTGGACAAGGACGGGCGCGACACATTCCACGTCACCAAAGTGGAAGATCTGGCCGCCTGGCGCACGGCCAACACCACGCCACCGCCCGTCAAGATCCCTTTACGACACATAGGACAATACCTGAAAGAGTCAGCGGAAGACGCTGAATATACGACGCAGTCGGAAACGGAAGGTGACATCTCGACCACAAAACTCAGCGCGGCCGAGTGGAATTTTATCGTAGGAGCAAGTGCGGGATTGTTTCATAAACTACAACGGATACCAGTCACATTAGGAGATGTGACAGCGCAAATCGCTCAAGGTATCCGCACTAGTGCAAACAACATCTATGTTCTAGACACACAAACTACCACAGAAACTACCGTTACTGCGTTCTCCGAACAACTTGGACAGCAAGTAGAACTTGAGAGGCCCGCTGTATCATTGTTCTTGCAAGGACGCGAGATTAAGCCCTATCAGATTCTGCACTCCGGCAAGGTTGTGATAATGCCTTATAAAATCCAAGACGGCCGAGCACAATTGATTCCCGAAACTCACATAAAAAAGGTGAACCCCAAAACCTATGAGTATTTAAGGAAAAACAAAACATTGCTCTCAGAACGAGAAAAGGGCAAGTTTAGAGGTAATGAATGGTATGCTTATGGGCGTAAGCAAAATATTGAACTGATGTTATTATCCAAAATTCTCGTTCCCGACATCGCCAATCGTGCGTCGTTCGCTCTCGATGAACATGGCGAATATGCTTTTACCAGCGGCTACGGCATTACGCTCAATGAAACAACGCAAGAATCCATCAAGTATATCCTGGGATTGCTCAATAGCTGTCTGCTTGACTTCTATCTCAAACGCATCAGCACAACCCTGCGCGGTGGTTTCTTTCGTTATTTCACGCAATACCTTGAACCGCTCCCCATCCGCACCATCGACTTCGACGACCCCGCCGACGTCGCCCGCCACGACCGCATGGTCGCCCTGGTGGAGCGCATGCTCGACCTGCACCGGCGGCTCGCAGCGGCCAAGCTCGCCCACGAGAAACACCTGCTGCAACAGCAGATCGACGTCACGGACAAGGTCATCGACGCGTTGGTGTACGAGCTGTACGCACTCACGGCGGAGGAGATCGCGATTGTGGAAGGGGCGTAACCTCGGTGGAATATGCTATAATGAAATGGGGTGAGTAAGGAGTATACTATGAACGTAAAGTCATATACCATCGAACTGCCGGATTCCGCTTTTTCGGCGTTGCGTAAATCCCCTACCGAGTTCATCGAGGAAATGAAACGCGCTGCCGTACTGAAATGGTATGAAAGTGGACTCATCAGCCAGGACAAGGCAGCCGAAATTGCCGGGCTTTCCCGCTATGAATTTCTGCGCCTGCTATCCCAGTATGACGTCTCAGCCATACAATACACACGCGAGGTTCTGGAAGAAGAACTGAGTTATGCCTCCGACAAACATCGTTCTTAACGCCTCTCCCTTAATCCTGCTGTGTAACAGCAATCTGGATTTTGTCCTGCCGGAGATGTTTACTGAGATTGTTGTCTCCGATGCTGTCTGGCAAGAAATCCTCCGCGGCCCTCGAAATGATCATGCGGCGCAACGCCTGCCTGATCTGAACTGGCTCAAACGGACCCCCGTAACACCCGCGTCATCGATTGTTCGTTGGGATTTGGGACCAGGAGAGACAGAAGTCCTAAGCTTTGCGCTTGAGCAACGCGCATACATCCCCGTTTTGGACGATCTACTCGCCAATCCAGGAGGCAAACTATGCTCTACCGACCATTCGGCAAACTGGGCTGGTCCATGTCCGCCGTGGGACTGGGCACGTGGAATATCGGCAATCAGTGGGGCGCGGTGGATGACGCGACGGCGTGGGCTACGGTGCGCGCAGCGTTCGACTGCGGCGTCAACCTGTTCGACGTCGCCGAATCCTACGGCGATCCCAACGGCCTCTCCGAAGAGCGGCTCGGCGGGGCGTTGACAGGGCTGCGGCATCGCGTCTACGTCGTCAGCAAGATTGGGCACTGGGGCGAGCGCACCGGGCAAGGCGTGCCCAAGACCACCACGGACATGATCCGCCTCTGCGCGCACGCCTCGCTGCATCGCCTGCGCACCGACTGGCACGACGTGCTGCTCTGCCACGAGAGCAACCTGGCCGATCCTACGATCTACCTGGAAGCTTTCGAACTGCTCAAGCAAGAAGGGCGATTGCGCGCCTACGGCATCTCCACCGACAGCCTGGATGTGCTCAAGCGGTTCAACGTCGATGGGACGTGCAGCGTGGTGGAGGTGAATTACTCGCTCGTCAACCGCGCGCCGGAAGCGGAGTTGTTCCCCTACTGCGCAGAACACGGCATCGCAGTGCTCATCCGTGGCCCACTGCGCCAGAGCTTGCTCGCGGGCAAGTACGCGCTCGACAGCGTCTTCACCGACTCCGTGCGCGCCGGGTGGAACAAGGGCGGCGCGGGCCGGGCTGGCTTCGAGGCGGATATGGCGAAGGTCGAACAGCTCAAGCGGCACGTCAAGCCGGGCGTGGAGATGGTCACTACGGCGCTGCGTTTCAGCTTCTCGCATCCCGTTGCGCCCGTCACCATCCCTGGCGCGAAATCGCCGGAGCAGGCGAAGATGAACGCCCAGGCCGGCAACCGCGCACTCACAACGGAGGAGCTGGCCGCAATCGATGCGATTTTCTAGTAGACGGTAGACAGTAGACAGTAAACAGTAGACAGTAGACAGGGTTTGCTGCTGCAAGTCCCCCGTCTACCGTCTGCTGTCTGCCGTCTACCTGTATACATTGACGAATTTCCAACCTTGCGTTATACTATGGCCTATTTAGAAGGCAGTTCGAAGGTGTTTTCTGAGGGGGGAGAGAATAGTATGGTTAAGACAGTGAATAAAAAACTTGGCATTCTAGTCGGCGGTGGGCCAGCGCCGGGGTTGAATGGCGTAATCCACTCCGCCACCATCGAAGCGATCGTCAACGGCATAGAGGTTTTTGGCCTGTACGAAGGATTCAAATACCTTATGGAAGGCCGCATCGTCGGGAAACCATTGACCATCGCCGACGTGAGCCGCATCCATCGCGACGGTGGGTCGATTCTGCGCACTTCACGCGCCAATCCGACCAAATCGGAGAAAGACCTTGAAACATGCAGCCGCACATTGATCGACGCGGGCATCAACTGCCTGCTCGCCATCGGCGGCGACGATACCGCTTATTCCGCCTACCGCGTTGCGCGCTATGCAGACGAGCACATGAACGTCAGAATCCAGACGGTGCATGCACCCAAGACTATCGACAACGACTTACCGCTGCCGGAAGGCATCCCCACGTTTGGGTTCGAGACGGCGCGGGAATTGGGAACACGGCTGGTGATGAATCTGATGGAAGACGCGCTCACCAGCCAGCGCTGGTATCTCGTCGTGGCGATGGGGCGCAAAGCTGGCCATCTGGCGCTAGGAATCGGCAAAAGCTCCGGCGCGACCGTCACGCTGATCCCTGAGGAATGGCAAGATCGCGAGATTCGTCTGCAAGAAGTCGTAGACATTCTCGCTACGACGATCATCAAACGCCAGGCCCAGGATAAACCGCACGGTGTGGCCGTCGTCGCAGAAGGTGTGGTGGAGCAGATGTTCCCCGGCGATCTGGACGGGTTGGAGAACGTGGAGCTTGACGAGCACGGTCACATCCGCCTGTCAGAAGTGAATTTCTCGGACATTCTCAAAGATCAGCTGCGCAAGGAACTCAAGGCCGTCGGCGTGAGCACCAGCATCGTCAACATCGATCAGGGTTACGAACTGCGCTGCGCCGACCCCATCGCCTACGACATCGACTATACGCGCAGTCTGGGCGAGGCTGCAGTCACTTTCCTGCTCGACGAGGGCAGTCACGCCACGATGACCATCCAGCAAGGACAGATGGTGCCCATTCCCTTTGCGCAAATGATGGATCCCTCCACCGGGCGCACTGAAGTCCGCAAGGTCAACATCGACTCCTTCGTCTTCCGCTCGGCGTGCAAGTTTATGATCCGCCTCACGCCCGAGGATGCCGAAGATGAAATCCTCCTCGGAAAAATGGCAGCGCAGACGAATCTCTCGCTGGATCAATTCAAGGCCAAGTACGGCTACCTGATCGGCATCGCGCCGCGGCCGTTTTAGGTAGACGGTAGACAGTAGACAGTAGACGGTAGACAGGGGGGCTTGTCTACCGTTTTTTTTGTGGCTCTTCACTGCTTTGCTCGGTTCTAGTTCCGCGTTTGGTTTTCTACAGTTTACGCCCACAGAGCGTGATAGGTGGGACGCAGCGCGGGATAGAGCGCGGCAAAGGCATCGGCCAAAGATGCGTAATGTGCAGCATGCTCCGCGTTGGGTGTGACGACCGCATCGGCATACTGCACGGCCTGGGCGACAGCGTCAGTCACATCCGCGTAGACGCCGGCCCCCACCCCGGCCAAGAGCGCTGCCCCCACTGCCGCCGCCTCGACCGTCGTTGTCCGGCACAGCGGGCGGTCGAACATATCGGCTTGCAATTGCAACCACAGTGGGTGCTGCGTCGCGCCGCCCGACGCGATGATACGTTCCGGCATCACGCCGAGATCAAGCATCAACGCGAGGCCCTGGCGCATCCCAAAGACGACGCCCTCCATCACCGCTCGTGCCATGTGTGCCCGTCCGTGCCGCAACGTCAATCCAACGAAACTGCCCCGTGCGCGCGGGTCCATATACGGCGTACGCTCGCCGGCGAGGTACGGCAAGAAGAACAGCCCCTCCGCGCCGGGCGGGATGGCCGCTGCGGCGTCGGCGGTCTCCTGGTACGTGAGACCTATCAGCACATTGTCGCGCAGCCATTTGAGCGAGAGACCCGCCGCCAGCATCGCCGATTCGAGATGCCACATCTCAGGTATGACATGACAAAAGCAGTGCAATCGTGCCTGGGGATCGTAAGCCGGGCGCACGATAGGCGCAAAGAGCTGCCCGCCGGTACCGATCGTGGACGAGAGCACACCCGGCGCGATGACGCCGTGTCCCACCGCCTGCATCGTCTGATCGCTGCCGCCGTAGATGACGGGCGTGCCGGGGCGCAGTCCCGTCGCCGCCGCGATCTCCGGCAGTAGACCACCCGCAATCGCCGCCGACGCCGCCACGGGCGGAAGCACGTGCCCGTCCAGGCCAAGCGCATTCAGCAATGGCGCACTCCAACAACGGTTGATCGTGTCGAAGAGCAACGTCGAGGAGGCGTCGCTCGGCTCCGCGCCGATCTCGCCGGTGAGCCGGTAACGGACGTAATCCTTCGGCAGCAGGAGATATGCGACAGCGGCAGCGACGTCCGGTTCGTGCTCGCGCAGCCAAAGCCACGTCGCCAGCATGAAGCCGGTTGCCAGCGGGTTGGCGGTCCACGCGACCAGACGCTCGCGCCCGATGCGCGCTTCGACCTCGGCCACCTGCGCCGCCGACCGCTGATCCGCCCAGATGATCGCCGGCCGCGGCGCGCGCCCGTGCGCATCGAGGCACACCGTCCCGTGCATCTGCCCGGAGAGGCCGATGGCCCGCACTTGCCCGGCGGGGATGTCCGCAGCAATCAACGCCCGGCGCATCGTATCCAGAGCAGCATTCAGCCACGTCTCCGGGTTTTGCTCAGCCCAGCCCGGGCGCGGCGTCTCTACGGCGTATTCTTGCGTCACCAGTCCCAGTATCGTCCCGTCTGGCCTGATGATAACCGTTTTGGTGCTGGATGTACCGATGTCGATGCCTATGAAAGCTATGTCTGTCATTGGCGTGCCTCCTGAGAACAGCCATTGCTAAACTATACCCTGTTTCTTGACATAGCGCAATGTCTGCCCATCGTGCTATAATAGCGGTAGCGAGAAGGAAAAAGTTGACACTCACTGATTCGCTGATTCTTTCATTCGCTGATTCTTTGATTCGCTGATTCTTTCCATCATCGTAGGAGATCATGATGCTCGGAGACGTTCGCAGCCAACTTGTACGAGGGATCGCGGCAGCCAAGGCCGGAGACAAGGCTGAGGCCCGCCGCTACCTGGAACGTCTGCTGCTGGACTATGCGGCGACGCACGCCGAAAAGGCGCAGGCGCATATCTGGCTGGCCGAACTCACCGACGATCCCGCGGAAAAGCGCCCGCATCTCGAACAGGCGCTGGCCTGCGATCCAAACAACGCGATAGCGCGACGCGGGCTGGCTGTGCTCGAGGGCCGGCTCAAACCGGAAGATGTGATTAATCCGGATCGCCAACCTGCCGGAGAACAAGTTATCGGCGCTGCCGAGTCGGAAACGCAGCAGCCGGTCGAGGCCCGGCGCTTCGTCTGTCCGCAGTGCGGCGGTGTGATGGCGTTCGAACCCGGCGAAAAGGCAGTGCGCTGCACGTATTGCGGGCATCGTCAAACTGTGTTCTCCGCGCTCAAAGACGGTCTGCTGGTGGAGGAACATGACTTCGCCGTGGCGCTCGCTACCGCCAAAGGCCACGTGCTGCCTGCCGGGACGCACGTCTGCCGATGTGAGGGCTGTCAGGCCAGACTTGTGCTTACCAGGGAACTTTCGACGCACTGCCCCTATTGCGGCTCCTCCCATGTGATCGGAATCGAAACCCCGGAAATGGTGCAGCCGGAAGGCGTCATTCCCTTTGCCATTGACGCAGAACAGGCACAGAAGAGCTTTCGGCGCTGGTTGGATAAAAACGTCAAAGGCGATCGGATTCGCACCACCCGCGTGCGCGGCCTCTATCTGCCCGCATGGACGTTCGATATCAGCAAGGAAGTGCGCTGGCGCGGCGTCGAGCCGGACAACAACAGGTATGGGCCTTCCCAAAAACGTATTCACGAAGGCAGTTACTTTATGCTCGAAGACGACATTCTCGTTCCGGCGACCCACACGCTACCCCAGGATTTGAGCGGCGTCTTCGATAAATTCTTGATCAAAGAAGCTGTCCCTTACGACAGCGCCTATCTCGCCAACTGGCCCACAGCGCTCTACGACATTTCGGTGTCCGATGCGTCGCTTCTGGCGCGGCAGATCGTCCTCAAGAAAGGCAAGAAAACCGCGCACATGCAGGCACTGGCCAGAGTTCCCAACATACAGGACTTCCAAATCGTCCCGACGGATATCGCGGTCCTTTCTTACAAGCTGGTGGTGCTTCCCTTCTGGATCGCCAACTATCGGCACGAGGATAACGTGTACACTGTCGTCATCAATGGGCAGACGGGTCAGGTAAGCGGACAAAAACCGACCGGCTTGCTCAAGAAGTTTTTCAACAGCATCTTTGAGTAAAGGAGGACCTATGCCAACAATCGCCATTCCGCGCCCAGAGTATCCACGCCCGCAGTTCCGCCGCGAACCGTGGATCAACCTCAACGGCCCGTGGACGTACACCTTCGACTTCGGCAAGTCGGGAGCGCAGCGCGGCTTCGCCAACAGCACCGGTTTCGATGGCGTGATCACGGTGCCGTTCTGCCCGGAAAGCCCGCTTTCGGGCGTGAATTACAAAGACTTTATCGAGATGATGTGGTACCAACGCACGATCCGCATCCCCGCCGACTGGGCGGGCAAGCGCGTGTTCCTGCGCTTCGGCGCGGTGGATTACGAGAGTGAGGTCTTCATCGACGGGCAATCCGTCGGACGGCATTGGGGCGGGACGGTCTCCTTTAGCTACGACATCACCGCCTACGTAAAGCCGGGCAGCGAGCACAATCTCGTCGTCTACGTGCGCGATGACGTGCGCTCCGGCGAACAGCCCGGCGGCAAACAGTGCCCCGACTTCAAGTCACGCGACTGTCACTACACGCGCACGACCGGCATCTGGCAGACGGTGTGGATCGAAGGATTGTCCGATTTCGGATTGCGGGATTGTCAGATTGTGCCGGATGTGGACAATGCGCGGTTCGTCATCACGCCGCGTTTCTACGCGCTCAAACCGGGGCTACGGTTCCGCGCGACGCTCAAGGAGGACGATACCGTCGTCAGCCAGGCGGAAAGCATCGCTGCCAACGGGATACCGCTGATCCTGCCGGTTGCCTCTGCAAAACTCTGGTCGCCCGCATCACCCTTCCTGTACGATCTGGTTTTCGAGGTACTGGACGGCGATATCGTGGTGGATATGGTGCTGAGCTACGCCGGTCTGCGTAAAATCCACGTCGAAGGCAACCGCGTCTTCCTCAACAATGAGCCGCTCTATCTACGGCTCGTGCTTGATCAGGGCTTCTACCCCGACGGCATCTGGACCGCGCCGGACGACGCAGCGCTCAAGCGCGACATCGAGCTGGCGCTGGCGGCGGGCTTCAACGGCGCGCGCCTGCATCAGAAGGTCTTCGAGGAGCGCTTCCACTATTGGGCGGACAAACTCGGCTATCTCACCTGGGGGGAATCGTCGAGTTGGGGCCTCGACGTGAAGGACGTGGTGAGCGCGCGCAACTTCCTGGCGGAATGGCGCGAGATCGTCACCCGCGACCGCAACCACCCCTCGATCATCGCCTGGACACCGTTCAACGAGACGCACGACACCGGCGACACGCGCCAGCACTATCGCCTGCACAGCGATGCCGCCAAGCTCACCCGCGACCTCGATCCTACCCGCCCGGTCAATGACGCGAGCGGTTACGTCCACGTGGATACCGACCTGTGGACGGTCCACACCTACCAGCAAGACCCGGACATCCTGCGCGACCAGCTCAAACCGCACCCACAACACGGGCCGTTCCGCAACTACCCCGACCGCGAGGTCGCCTACGCGGGTCAGCCCTACCTCGTGGACGAGTACGGCGGCATCAAGTGGATTCCCAGCGCCGAGCGAGTCTACGCCGAAAACTCCTGGGGCTACGGCGACGCCCCGCAGACGCTTGAGGAGTTTTACACGCGACTGGAGGGGCTGACGGACGTGATTCTCGGCTTCGATCACATCGCCGGCTACTGCTATACCCAACTGACGGACGTAGAGCAAGAGCAAAACGGCGTCTACAATTACGACCGAACGGAAAAGTTCGATATGGCGCGCATCAGGCGCATCTTTGGGAAGGACAATCAGTAATCGGGGATTAGGAATCAGGGATCGGTGACTCGTTACTCATTGCCGATTACCAGTTACCAATCGCTAAAATAAAGAGAGAACTATGAGCGAGTATTTAGCAGTGATCATTGACGCAACAGAGAAAGAATACCACGGCGGATCGTTCAATGGCCCGTCGTTGCGAAAGATGCTCGACGGCCTGACGTTGGAGGAAGTCACATCCACCGCCACCTACGAGGGCTATTCCGTGTGGAGCATCGTACTGCACCTGATGTACTGGAAATATGAACTGGCAGCAATGCTGTCCGCGCCCGGCCTGCCGGACTATCCCTACCCCAAAGACAACTGGGGACCGCTGCCGGAAGACCCCACGCAGGTGGACTGGGAGGCAATGCTCGCTATGATGGATCGCATCCATAATGCTTACGTGGCCGCGCTGCGTACCTTCCCGGCAGAAAAACTCAGTGAGAAAATGGCATTTGGCTGCACCTGGGCCGAAACCATCGGCTGGATGACGACCCACGACACCTACCACATCGCCCAGATCCGCAACATGGGCCTCAAGCACTTCGACGAGAGGGGATGAACCCACAAAGAATGGATTAGCTTCATAGCACTGAGGGCGGATTTCGATCCGTAGGTGGAACTATGCAGGACTTCATCGGCGCTCACTTTGGACAGTATAAAATCCTCGCGCCCATCGGAGAGGGCGGGATGGGGATGGTGTATCGCGCGCACGACACGCTCTTGAACCGCGACGTGGCGGTGAAAGTGCTGCCGCCGGAATTGGCGCGCGATAGCGAGTTCGTATCCCGTTTCCGCCGTGAAGCGGAGACTGCCGCCAGCCTGGATCATCCCCACATCGTCGCCATCTACAACATCGGCGAGCAGGACGGCGTGCATTATCTGGCCATGCGCCTGCTGGAGGGACAACCGCTCAACCAGGTCCTGAAACACAGCGGGGCGCTGCCGCCCGAACGCGCGCTGCACATCACGGAGCAAGTGGCGCGCGCGTTGGACTACGCGCACGCCCGCGGCGTGGTCCACCGCGACGTCAAACCGGCGAACATCATGGTGGGCGCGGATGAACACGTGACGTTGATGGATTTTGGTATCGCCAAGGCGATGACGGGCAGCCGACTCACCCGCACGGGGACGATGATCGGCACGCCGGAGTATATGGCGCCGGAACAATTCACCGGCGAGCAAGTCGACCTGCGCGCGGACATCTACGCCCTCGGCGTGGTGCTGTACGAGATGCTGACCGGGCGCGTCCCCTTCACCGGCGAGACTCCGGTGTCGATCTCGCACGCGCACGTCTACCAAACGCCCGCCCCGCCGCGCCAACACAACACGCACATCCCGGCCGCTGTAGAACAGGTCGTATTGCGCGCGCTGGCGAAACGCCCGGAAGCGCGCTTTCCAAACGCCGGGGCGCTGGCGGACGCCCTGCGCGCGGCTTTGCAGGGCGGCGCGGTTCCGCCAAGCAACGCGATCCCCGTCAGCGCGCCGGTACGTCAACTGCTCAAGATCGTCACACCCGACGGGCGCGAATACGCCCTTGCGCCAGGCACTTTGCACCTGGGCCGCTCCGAAGAGAACGATGTCGTGATCAACGACTCCCAGGTCTCCCGTCGGCACGCGGAAATCCACTCCGACGCGCAGAGCAGCGCCATCGTCGACCTGAACAGCGCCAACGGCACGTTCGTCAACGGGCAACGCCTCACGCCGCACCACCCGCACAGATTGCAGATCGGGATGTCGATACGCTTGGGCACAGAGGCGACCTTGCAAGTACAGTCCGGGCCGCCGGTCAGACGAAAGACAGCGCCGCTCGAGCCACTGGGCAACAGACCAGCTTATCCGCCGGACAGGACAACTGCGCGGGCGGCGGCGCCATCGCCATCCCAAAAACCAAAACTGCTCAAAAGTATAGGCGGCCTGGGATGTGTCGGCGGCGTGATCGGCTTAGGGCTGATCGCTGTGGTCGTCATCGGACTCATCGTGTGGAACAATCTACGAGGGCCTGCCACGCCGACGCCGGACGTGGTCACCGTCATCATCCCCACGCCCGAACTTGTTGTGGTAACGGCGACGCCGGATGTGCAGGCGACACAACCGGCGATGCCCGTGACGGTCATCGTCACAGCCACGCCACCGCCGGCCACACCCACCACCAGACCAACTATGGCGACCAAAACAGCTACACCGACGACGCCCCCTCCGGTCACCACCGCGACGGATCGGATCGTCTACGCGTGTGGGAATGTGGGAGATTCCGACATCTGTGTCGTCGATCTGGCCGGCAATACACGCACATTGATCAGCGATGCCAAAGATGACGCCGAACCGGATTGGCACCCCACAACGCAACAGTTGGCATTCCAATCGAACCGCGACGGCAATTACGATATTTTTATCAGCGATGCAGATGGACGCAATGTCAAAAATCTGACTCAAACGCGGGACAAAGATGAGCGCATGCCGGATTGGTCTCCTGATGGGCAAAGTATCGTCTATGAGATTGGCGATGGCGTCGACAACGGTGATATTGTAATGCGAGTCATCGCAGAGAACCGCATTTACACACTGGCGGCGGGTCGCGCGCCGGTTTGGTCGCCAGATGGCAATTATGTGGCCTACATGCAGAAGCAATCCAACGGGTATTGGCAACTCTACGTCTTTGACGTGCGCAACAAAACAGCACGGAAGCTGACGCATAGTGATGAACACTGCCGCTTCCCGGCCTGGTCGCCGGATGGAGAATGGTTGGCGTACAACACCTACGTCTTCAGCAGCGCGCCGCGCGGGCAGACGTATGACATCTGGCGTATGCGAGCCGACGGCAGCGGCAGCCCCCAACGGCTGACGACGACCGGCGACAGCGGGCGTCCCAGTTGGTCTGCCGATGGGAAGCGCATCGTTTACAACTATGGCGAATACCTGTATCTCCTGGACGTGAGTGGAAAAACCAGCATCAGGTTGAACCACACGGATAACGGCTGGGCGCCCGATTGGGCATGGTAGTGGATGTTGACCTGGGGAAGCTCTGAAAGATGAAGAACGAAACACTGGATAAAGCGCTCGCCCTGCTGCGGCGATCGCCAGTCATTATCGGCCTGATTTTCATCGCGCTGGCGGGGCTGGCGGTTGGAAGCCTGATCGGCAGCCTGCTGTCGCCCGCAGCGAGAACAGCGCTGCCGCCAACAGCGACGGCAACGCTGCCCGCAACCTTCCCCGCACCCTCGATGA
>JAKJAB010000006.1:25388-31355 GCA_022707725.1 Chloroflexota bacterium
CGCCACCAACACAGCCACTCCTCCCCCAACGTCAACGCCTGAACCAACACCTGAGCCGCAGCCGGTCGGGACGCCGACCACGCACGAGGTGCAGACCGGGGAAACGTTGGGCGAGATTGCGTTGCGATATGGCGTCAGCGTGGAGGCGCTGCTTGCGGAGAACGGGCTGGAATCGGCGGACTTCATCCGCGTTGGACAAAAACTGAAGATTCCTGCACCAACATCGACTGAGGCGTCGACAACACCAGCGACACAGGGCGGACAAACGCACACGGTCAAAGCGGGTGAAACGCTGGGCGGGATCGCCTTGCAGTACGGAGTAAGCGTCGAAGCCCTGCAACAAGCCAACGATCTAAATTCCGATATCATCCGCGTCGGTCAGGAGCTGACCATCCCCGGCGGAGACGTAGCCGCAACGACGCCAGAGACCATCGCAACGCCGGCGTCCGGCGCGACATCCGGCATCACCTGGCAGCCTTCCATACTCACCGGCAATCTGGCGGCAGCCTATGCGCGGACCGAGACGCGCGATCGGTACATCCTGCACTATCCGGCGGACAGCCGGCCCGCGCGCGAGTTGGATGCGGTGTTGGCGATGGTGGATGCGGCCGTCACGCAAATCGAGGGGCCGCTGGGCATCCATCTGGACAGCACGTTCGACGTTTATGTGGCGGAGAGGCTGTTCGCGGGTGAGGACATCGCGCTGCGCGGGCGGAGCTTTTCCTCACAGCGACGGCTCTTCTTCCTGTGGGATGGCACCGGCGACGCAGCCGACCGCCAGTACATCATCACCCACGAGTCCACACACACCTTCACCTGGAACGCCATCGCCCAACCGGCTTCGGTGATACTGCACGAGGGTGTGGCCGTCTTCACCGGGATGCCCAACTACGAGAACGCCGGATACATCAACCTGGACGATTTCTGCGCCGTCTTCCACCGGGCGGGACGCTTGCCGCTGCCCACCGGCGCGATGAACTTTCAGGGTCACATCTACGATTTGACGACCTATTACAGCGCCGGCAGCTTTGTGCGCTACCTCATCCATACCTACGGCGCGGAGAAGTTCACGCGACTCTATGCCAGCGGGGATTATGTAATCATCTATGGCGAGAGCCTACGCGCCTTGCAGGAGGCGTGGCTGGCGCAGCTCAACGCGCGCGAACTGCCGGCTGACCTGGACGCCGAAGCGCTTGTCCAGTACGTGGACGAAGTCGGGCGCACCTACCGCCAACTTTTCGCCAACTTCGGCGGCGCGCCGGCCGAGATGCGCGCCTATCGCGCGCTGGATAAAGCGCGCACCAGCACCCTCGCCGGACGTTTCACCGAGGCCCGCGCCTATCTCGACGAGTACGCCGCCGCGCGCCGTGAATGACTGAACAACTACCCACCTATCTCAAGGAGATCCAAATAGATGATGACCACAGGCTATATCTGTAACATCCAGCGCTTCTCCGTCCACGATGGACCGGGGATCCGCACGACCGTCTTCCTCGAAGGCTGCACGCTGCGCTGCTTTTGGTGTCACAACCCGGAAAGTATCCGCCCCAAACCCGAAGTGCAATTCTTTCCCAATCGCTGCATCGGCTGCGGGGCCTGCGTCGCCGTGTGTCCGGAGGGCGCTCAGGGCTTCGACGAGAATGGGATGCGCGTTTTCGACCGCGAAAAGTGCACCGCGTGCGGCAAATGCGTGGACGTCTGCTACGCCGAGGCGCTCGTCTTCAGCGGCAAAGAGATGAGCGCCGAGGACGTCGTGGCTGAAGTCCTGCTCGACCGCGCATTCTACGAAAATTCCGGCGGCGTGACGCTTTCGGGCGGCGAACCGGCGTTGCAGGTGGATTTCTCACGCGAAATCCTCGAGCGCTGCCGCGCTGAGGGCATCCACACGGCTATCGAAACTGCCGCCAACGTTCCGTGGGAGAGTCTGGCAACGCTCCTCCCGTTCACCGATCTGGTGATGATGGACATCAAGCACATGGACTCCGCCAAACACCACGATGCCGTCGGCGCTCCGAACGCCTTGTTGTTGGCGAACGCCCGGCGCATCGTCCAAACCGGCAAGCCCATCATCTTCCGCATCCCCGTCATCCCGACGGTCAACGACACGCCGGAAGAAATCGCCGCCATCGCTGCTTTTGTGCGCGAGTTGTGCGACCTGCGCATCGCTCAGCACGACGGCTTACCCGGCGAGCCGGAACCCATCACGTTAGAGCTGCTTGCCTTCCACCGTATGGCCGGGGATAAGTACAACAGCCTCGGCTGGGACTATCGCGCTGACAACCTGACCCCGCCCACCAAAGAACACATGGCGGCATTGGCGGACGTGGCGTCGGCGCAGGGCGTTGTGGTGCACAGCAAGTAATCTATGACCGACCTGCTCAAGTTCGTCCTCATCCTTGCTGTGACGATCTTTTTGTTGACGCGCAAGTGGGACCTCGGTCTCATCTTGCTGTTGGATACAGGGCTGGCGGCGCTCCTGTTTGCCTACCCGCTCGCCAGCCTGTTTCGTTCTATCCTGAGAGGCGCAGTCGCCGCAGACACCCTCGATCTGGCGGGGGCCGTCTTCCTGGTGCTGCTGCTGGGCGAGTTGATGCGCCGCACCCAGGCGATGGAACGTATGGCTGCGGCGTTGCAGGTGGTCGTGCCCGATAGCCGTATCGTGCTGGCGTTGATGCCCACGCTGATCGGCCTGTTGCCGATGCTCGGCGGGGCGATGTTCTCCGCACCGATGGTCAACGAGATCGGCGCACAGCTCGACCTGACGCCCAGCCGGAAAATGTACATCAATTACTGGTTTCGGCACTCGATGGAGTACATCTTTCCGCTCTACTCGTCGCTGCTGATGGTTTCGGCGCTGCTCGGCGTGTCGGTCTACGCTTTCGTGCGCGTATCGTGGCCGCTCACCGTTGCCGCGCTGCTCGGAGGCGTCATCTGGGGATTGCGGGGCATCCGGCAGGAACGCCGTCCCGACGACGGGCGCAGCAAGCGCGCGGCGTGGCTCGACTTGCTCGCCAGCATCTGGCCGATTTTGCTGGTGATCCTGGTGGTCGTTGTTTTACAGCTCAATATGCTCGTCAGCCTGGCAGTCATCGACGTGCTGTTTATCATCGTCAAGCGGATCGGGCCAGGCCAGTGGCGCGAAGTGCTCGTGCGCAGCTTTCCCATCCCCACCTTCTCGTCGATCTTCGGGGTGATGGTTTTCAAACAAGTGCTGCAAGACGCGGGCGCAGTGGAGCAAATCCCGCAGGCGCTGAATTTGCTGGGCCTGCCGCCGTTGATCGTCGCCTTCGTCGTGCCGATGCTGGTGGGGCTGGTGACGGGGACCGCGGCTGCGGCGATGGCGCTGAGCTTGCCGCTGGTCGCCCCGCTGTTCATCGGGCTGCCCATCGAGGCGCTGGCCTCCGGCGTGTGGATGTTCGTCGGCTGCTTCAGCGGCATCCTGCTCTCGCCGATGCACCTGTGTCTGGCGCTCACGCACAACTACTTCGGCGCGAGTTGGGGCGCGCTCTACAAGGCGCTGCTGCCGTCCGTCGGCGTGATCGTCGTCACTGCGGTGGGCATTGTGCTGTGGCGTTGAGCCGGATTTATATCGAATCGAACAATCTTTCAGCAAGCGGTACCCAGTCCAAAGGAGAAGAGATGTCAAATCATAAAATAGCCTTGGTCACCGACAGTACGTGTGATTTGCCGCAAGCTTTGCGGGAACAATACGCCATCGACGTGCTCCCGCTGACGGTCGTTTGGGGGGACGAGCAGTTGCGCGACGGGGTCGATATCTCGCCCGAAGCGTTCTATCAACGCCTGGTCAGAGACCCGGTCTACCCGACTACGTCGCAGCCGACGCCGCAGGATTTCCTCAACGTTTACGAAAGCGCCGAACGGCAAGGCGCGCAGGAAATCGTCGTGCTCACCATCAGCAGCGCGATGAGCGGCACCTACGAGTCGGCGAAGTTGGCCGCGCCGATCATCGGCATCCCCGTGCACGTGGTCGATTCCAAGTCCAATTCGATGGGCCTGGGCTGGCAAATTCTGGCGGCAGCGCGGACGCGAGAAGCCGGCGGGGACGCGGCGGCTATGATTGCCGCCGCCGACGCCGCGCGCAAAACGATGGTCTACATCATCGCGCTCGACACGCTGGAATACCTCCACAAAGGCGGACGCATCGGTGGGGCAAGCGCTTTCATCGGCACGCTGCTCAACTTCAAGCCGCAGGTCACGGTTGACCACGAAACCGGCCTGGTCGGGGCTGGCCGGCGCTCGCGGACGCGCCAGAAGGCCCTGCTCGCCCTCTACGACGATTTCTTCGCCCAACTCGACACCCGCAAACCGATGCACATCGCCGTGCTGCACAACGCCGCCTTGCCGGAAGCCGAGGCGCTGGCAGCGCGCGTGAAGGTCGAGTTCGCCCCGCGCGAGCTGATCATCAGCATCGTCTCGCCCGTGTTGGGCGTCCACACCGGGCCGCGCGCCGTCGCTCTGGTGGGGTATACCGAGGACGACGAATTGTGATCTGCCTGAAACGTCAAAAGAAGGGGGCCCGATTTGCCTATCCGCTACGGCGCGCACTGCTATCTGTTTGCTGACAATTGGGCGGACGACCGGTTACACATCCTGGACACGGCCGCCGCGACCGGGCTGGACGTGTTCGAGGTGGTCGTCGGCGACGATGTGAGCTACACGCCGCGCCTCACCCGCCGGCGGGCCGAAAGCTTGGGGCTAAGACTCACCGTCAGTCCGGGCGGACTCTGGCCGGCGGACTGCGACCTTTCTGCCGACGACCCGGCAGACCGCGCGCGCGGCCTGGCGTGGCACAAACGCCAGTTGGACGTGGCCGCTGAACTGGGCGCAGTCGCCTACACGGGCGCGCTCTACGGGCATCCAGGGACGGTGCAGCGCCGTCTCCCGCCCGCCGACGAATTTCCGCGCACCGCCGAAGGTCTGCGCGCGCTGGCCGAATACGGCGCGCGGCGCAACGTCGCCGTCGTCATCGAGCCGATGAGCCACTTTCGCACGCACCTCGTCAACACGCCGGAACAGGCTATGCGCCTTATCGCGTTGGCGGAGCATCCCAACCTGCGCGTGCTGCTCGACACTTATCACCTGATCACCGAAATTCGTGACTATGCGAAAGCGATTCGCCTTGTTGCGTCCAAACTTTGGGGCCTGCATGCCTGCGAAAGCGACCGGGGCGTGCCCGGCGGCGGCCTTGTTCCGTGGGATGTAGTTTTCGCGACGCTCAAAGCCATCGCTTTCGAGGGATACATACTGCTGGAGACCTACAACTCATCCATCGGCGATCCGCCCGGCGCGTTCGCCTATCAGCGAGGAATGTTCCACGATCCGTGCCCGGATGGGACAGCGTTTGTGCGGCAGGGGATCGCGTTTTTGAAGGCGGGGATAGAGCATGGGGGCGATGGTGAATGACGTTTGGCTTCAGCTCCTACGCAGCACCATAGCCGCCACCTGCTTCAACTCCTCGATGCGCAACACCAGCGCGAGCACTGCGTAGACGACCACGCCTACAACCACCCCGCCGATGCTCTGTACCAACACGCTTGCCGGCGCAACACACATCCAACCCCACGACGCCGCGCCCATGCCCAACGAGGCGAGCAGAACGCGCGCCGCTTGCCACGCCAGACCATGTGCATCGAAGCCGCCGATGCGCCGGTAGATCAACACCAGCAGCAGCGCCGTCTGCACGGTAAACGCCAGCGCGCCCGCCAGGGCCAGCCCCCCGTGCGCCATCGCGCCCATCGCGGTGAAAAGCGAGGGCAGCGTCAGCCCTAGCGCGACGTTCAGCGCCACGGAGAGCAGCGCCGCCAGCGCCGGCGTCCACGTATCGTGCAGCGCGTAGAAGGCGCGGACCAGGATCTCCAGCACGGTATGCCCGGCCAGCCCCACGCTGAACAGGGCCAGCGCCCAGGCTGTGCCAGCGGTATCGGCGCTGGTCCACTCGCCGCGCTC